>DATLTG010000459.1:0-14035 GCA_035533735.1 Bacteroidia bacterium | reverse complement strand
TCAACAATCTTTTTAGTTCTAAAATACGTTCTTCTAATTTTGAAACGTGTTCCAAAACATGCCACAAAGTAATTATTTCAAAATGATTATCCGGAAAATCTTTTAATGCGCTTTCGTCTTTTACATCCAAAAAATAATTTTCTAAAGCGTATTTTCTAGCTTCGTTTCCAGGTTCAATTCCGAAGGTTTTCCACTTGGCATTTTTACAAATATTCAAAAATTCGCCTGTTCCGCATCCAATGTCCAATAAGGTTTTTTCTTTGCCATAATTTGTTCTTTCAACCAATTGCAATTTTTTGATTAAAGTATATTTTCTTACAAATTGATATATGGAATTGATTAGTCCTTTTGAAGAATTAGAGTGGGAAATGTATTTTTCGGATTTATAATAATCTCCCAATTTTGATTCTTCCGGACGAGGGTTTGTAAACTTAAATCCGCAATTTTGACAAGCAACAATTTGAAATGTTTCACGTGAAACAGTATTGTCTTTGCAAGATAAAAATGGCTTAAATTGGTCCGTTTTGCATGCCGGACATTCTGTTAAAATTTCCATAAATTAATAATGAATAGTAAAAAGTTTCACGTGGAACATTGTGTAAATTTTAAAAGATCATCTTCCTAAATAAACCATTAAAACAGAAATATCAGAAGGATTTATGCCGCTTATTCGAGATGCTTGTCCGATAGTTTTGGGTTTTATTTTTGAGAGTTTTTCTCTGGCTTCTAATGATAAAGAAGTTAATTGTTTGTAATCAAAATCATCGTGCAAAATAATATTTTCCAAGCGTGTTAATTTTTCTGCCATTTCGTTTTCTCTTGAAATATATCCTTCATATTTCATTAAAATTTCGGCTTGTTCTAAACTATCAGAATCGTATTTTGAAATAAAATTTTTCACTTTTTCAGAATGAATTGCAAAGTCGGAAAGCTGAATTGTTGGTCGTGT
This sequence comes from Bacteroidia bacterium, assembly GCA_035533735.1. Lineage (GTDB taxonomy): Bacteria > Bacteroidota > Bacteroidia > DATLTG01 > DATLTG01 > DATLTG01. The sequence continues at coordinate 13,086 of DATLTG010000459.1, read as the reverse complement.
TAAAACACCAAACATTTTTACTTTTTGAGAAATCGGAGCTGATTCTATACTTTCTAAAACATGATTTATTTCAGAAGGATCTATGCTTTCGTGTTTAAAAAAATGGATGATTTCTTGTGTTTGTTTTAGCTTTTTATTTACCTTTTCTAAACGAGAATTATCAGCCAAACCCAATTCATGAGATTTTGGCGTTAAACGAATATCTGCATTATCTTGACGTAATAAAATTCGATACTCTGCCCGAGAAGTAAACATACGATATGGCTCGTCCGTTCCTTTTGTAACTAAATCGTCAATTAAAACACCAATATACGCTTCGGAGCGTTGTAAAATAAAAGGGTCCTTTTCAGCGATTTTTAAATGCGCATTAATACCTGCCATCAAACCTTGGCAAGCTGCTTCTTCGTAACCGGTAGTTCCATTAATTTGTCCTGCAAAAAATAAATTTTCTACTAATTTTGTTTCCAGTGTTAATGAAAGCTGTTGAGGCGGAAAGTAATCATATTCAATAGCATATCCTGGACGAAACATTTTTACGTTTTCAAATCCTTTAATTTTTGTAAGTGCCTTATATTGAACATCTTCCGGCAAGGAAGTGGAAAATCCGTTTACATAAATTTCAATCGTATTCCAACCTTCGGGTTCTACAAATATTTGATGACGATCGCGTTCTGCAAAGCGGGTAATTTTATCTTCAATGCTCGGGCAATAGCGCGGACCGAGTCCTTTTATTCTACCTTGAAACATAGGAGATTTTTCAAATCCTGTTTTTAAAATTTCATGTACTTCATCGTTTGTATAAGTTATATAGCAACTTTTTTGTTTCGTTAATGGTTTGGTATCTGTATAAGAAAATTTAGACGGATTTTCATCGCCTGCTTGTTCTTCCATTTTTGAATAATCGAGCGATCTGCCGTCAATTCTTGGCGGAGTTCCAGTTTTCATTCTGCCACTTTCAAAACCAAGTTGAACAAGTTGTTCTGTAATTCCAGTTGCTGCTTTTTCTCCAGTTCTTCCGCCACCAAATTGTTTTTCGCCAATATGAATAATTCCGTTTAAAAAAGTGCCGTTGGTGAGCACAACGCTTTTTGCGAATATTTCAATGCCCATTCCAGTAACAACCCCTTCTACTTTATTGTTTTTCACGATAAGAGCTTTCACCATATCTTGCCAAAAATCAACATTGGAAGTATTTTCAAGCATTAATCGCCATTCTTCGGCAAAACGCTGACGATCACTTTGTGCACGAGGACTCCACATTGCTGGACCTTTTGAGCGATTTAACATACGAAATTGAATAGCTGTTTTATCGGTTATGATTCCTGAATATCCACCTAAAGCGTCAATTTCTCTCACAATTTGTCCTTTAGCAATGCCGCCCATTGCAGGATTACAACTCATTTGGGCAATGGTTTGCATATTCATTGTGATTAGCAAAACAGAAGATCCCATATTGGCAGCAGCTGCAGCAGCTTCGCATCCGGCATGACCGGCACCAACAACAATTACATCGTATTTTTTAAACATTTGTGCGCAAAGGTAGGAAAAAGCAGAAAATGAATTAGTTAAGATTTTTGAATAAATAATTATTTATTCTTATTAGCTTGTTCTGTCAAATATTTATCCAAATTACCGTATTCTGCAAGATGAATTAAATTCAGGTCCTTTTTATATAGACTGTAAGTTTTCCAAAAAGGAGGATTTTTTGCAAACAAATCCAAAAATAGATATAATGGTGCTATTTTCATTGCGTAAAGGGGAGAAAGCCAGCGATATCCAACACCGATGGAATCGGTCGTGTTTTTTACTGTATGCCAATAATAAGGAGGATTCCATAAAATATCCCCAGGTTTAAGATTTACCTCGTAGCTATCAATATATTTGTAAAGATTATATGGTTTTTCATAATTAGGATTAAACGGATCGAATTGCCCTTTTTCTCTTTCAGGAGCCTGGCGATACATGTTTCTGCATGGATCAGGATCTAATATCATAGTATGATAATGGGAATAAAGAATCCATTTTTTCTCTCCATAAACTTGAACAAATAAATTACTCTGATTAGCATTGTGAAGAGTTGTGAAGGTGTCTTTTCCGCCAATAAAAACCTGAAAAGCGTCAAACCAAGAAAATCGAGTATTTCGTTCTAATAGCCACTGATAATCAAAATCTTTTAAATGTTCAGGATGTTTGTCCAATAAAGGATAAAAACGATAATATTTTTTTCCTCCGGAACGGATATTGTCAATAACATCAGCCAGTTTAATATTTTCGTATGGAAACCCTTTTTTATCCAATTCAACAATAACAATTTCATCTTCTCCATGCAAATCTTTAAAATATTCCAGCGACCATTTTTTTACACAATCCCAATCTTTTGCAGCCCCTTCTAAAACGACAGGAATTCCCGTTTTTAAATATTGCTTTTTGAAATCTTTTAAACTTAAATTAACTCTGCGTTCAATCGGAATAATTTTACCTTCCCCACTTTTTTTAAGAGTTTTCTCCAAATTTTCATAAAATACCTTTCGTCTTTTTCCCAATATTTTGAACACTCTTTTTCTCCCGAAAAAATGATCAATAAACTGGTAAAAACCATATTCTATCCGCTGACTTGCTTTAATGTTTCTTCTAAAACCGGAAATATTTTGCATCGACATTTTTGTGAATTCTTGTTTAAAATGAATCTTTCACAGCATAAACAAATTTAAAAATCAATAAATAGTAATTTGATAAGGCATTTCAGCTTGGATTCCCGTAGTGTGTAAAATATTTTTTAAATGATTATATACATTGTATTGTTCGCCCAATTGGCTTTGTAAAATGTGTGTACTTATGGAGTTTCCGTATTTATTGAAAAGTGTTTTCCAGGCGTCTTCTTGCGTTGGATAAGCAACAATGCTATACGATTTAATTTTTGCGGCATTTGCAGCAATAGCAATAGCGTCTTTCAAATTTCCGAGTACATCCACCAAACCTTTTTTCTGAGCATCTGTTCCGCTCCAAACGCGACCTTGTCCAATGCTATCCACTTGAGGTACTGAAATATGTCGTCCGTTACTTACTCTGTCTAAAAAAGTATTGTAAACATTTTCAATTCCGCGTTGTACACTGGCAGCTTCAATAGTTGTCATTGGTCGGTAAATACTTCCAAAATCGGAATGTTTATTTGTATTTACCGTATCTACCGTAACTCCAAGCTTGTCGTTCATTAATTTTTGCACATTCGGAATCATTCCAAAAACACCAATAGAACCTGTAATTGTAGTAGGTTCAGCAACAATGGTATCAGCAGCGCAAGAAATATAATATCCTCCAGAAGCTGCTACATCACCCATCGAAACAATGATCGGCTTGTCTCTTTTTGCTTTAACAATTTCATGCCAAATAATATCAGACGCTTGTGCGCTGCCACCAGGCGAATTTACACGCAAAACAATTGCCTTTACAGATGCGTCTTCATCGGCTTTGCGAATAGCATTTACCAATGTACTTGATCCAATTGTTTGATCATTTCCGGTTCCGCTTTTTATTTCACCAACAGCATAAACAATAGCAATTTTATTCGATGAAAAATTATTTTTTTCAAGCAATTGTTTCGCTCTTGCGGATTTTGTGTATTCGTTGAGTTGCACAAAAGAAACATCATCATTTTGCGAGACACTAATTTCTTTTTTCAAAATAGCTAAGGCTTCATCTTTGTAACAAAGCTTGTCCACCAATTTATATTTCAGCGCGTCATCTGCGGATTGTGCCAATAAACTGTCTGCAATATTATTTATGCTTTGAGGAGTAATATTTCGCGAAGTAGCAATTCCATTTACAATATGATTCCAAATAGAATAAAGATACGTTTTGGTTTGCTGACGATTTGCAGCACTCATTTTGTCTAAATCCAACGGTTCGACAGCACTTTTAAATTTCCCATGCCTGAAAATTTGCATACTGATACCGAGTTTATCAAGTGCATTTTTATAGAATAATATTTCGGCACTTAATCCTTTTAGTTGAATTGTTCCTTGCGGATTCAGAAAAATTTTATCCGCCACACTCGACAAGTAATACGACATTTGCGAATAGGAATCATTGTAGCTATAAATAAATTTTCCGGACAATTTAAAATTTAACAAGGCATTTCTGATTTCTTCGATACTTGCCGTTCCGGTTGGTGGCAAATTAATTTCCAGAAAAATACCTTTTATGGCACTATCCGTTTTAGCGGTTTTTATATTTGACAAAATATCGTTCAATCCTATTGCCGGATCATCATCAAAATTAAAAGAAGAAAAAGCATTTTTTTGAGTTCGTTCATTGATGATTTTATCGAGTTTTAGTAACAAAACAGAATTATTTTCTATTTTTTCGGGCTTTTCATTTTTCAATTTAAGAGCTGTATAAGCAGTAGAAATAGATGCTACAAGTAAAATAAAGATTAAAAATACAGAAACAAGAATACCGACAATTGTTCCGAGTAAAGAGGCAAAAAAAGTTTTCATAAGCTATGATTTAGTGTGCAATAATACGAAAAAAGAAGGCTTTAGGAGTTGTTGATTTTTTACTTTTATAGAGAAAAAAATAATTTAAAATTTAGTTCGGCAATGCAGCCAATCCGCGTTTGGCATCTGTATAATTCGGATCCAATTGCAATGTTTTTTCCCAACACTGACGGGCATTGTTGTAATCTTTTATAGTAAAATAAGCACCTCCTAAATTGTACCAAATTTTAGCATCATTAGGCGTACATCTGGTTGCTTTTTGCATTAATGCAATTGCTTCGGTATAATTTTTTTTAGAACCGGCTATAAATGCTTTGTTCAAATAATATTGTGATAATAACAAATAATCTTTTTGTAAAAATGGATTATTTGGATATGTTTTTTTAGCTTTATTCCAGCAGGAATCGGCTTTTTCGGGATCATCTAATTTATAATAGGCAACGCCTAAATTTAACAAACTGTTCACATAATCCGGATGAATGCGCAGCGATTTATCCAAATAAAAAATAGCTTTTTGAAGCAAAACATTTTCCTTGTTTTTATTTTCCGGCAAATCAGTAAGATCGATGTAACGCGCTCCAGCATTGCCATTGGCGAGCGCACTGTTGGGAACCACATTTACATCGTGTGTAAAAAGTGTGATGTCGTTTTTCCAAATAGCATTTCGTTCCATTGTTTTGAAACCAGCTAAAATCAGCACAATAATTAAAAATCCATATAAAAGAAATTGCTTTTTTACGAACGAAAAATTTATTTTTTCAAAACCTAAAACCAACAAACCTGCTACTGCCATTGTAAATCCGAGCGATGAATGATAAATTAAACGTTCGCCCATTGTGGCGCCAATGTCCATTATCAAATTGGAAATCATCAACAAAAAACCAAGATAAAAAGCAATCGCGAAAGCAAAAACATTTCTTTTTTTGAAAAGAATTATCCCGGCTGAAATGATGGCTGTGTAAACGAAGATAGAAACCCAAACATATAAATCTCCAAAATTTTTGTAGGGAATTTGGTTGTAAGAATAATCGGCAGATAAGTGCCAAGGAAATATCAATAATTTTAGGTATTTCAACAAAATAAAAATTTCTGTTGCCCATTTTTGAGAAGGACTGGCATACAAATAAGGATTGTTTAAAACTTCGGTATTCACAACGTGATGAAATCCGCCAATTACGCTAAAGCGAATGAGTAAATAAATAAACAATATGAAAAAGAAAGGAATTGTGTAAACAAGGCTTTTCGAAAAAGTTTTTTTACGTGTCAGGTAAAATGCCAATGGAATTAATCCAATCATCAAAACGGCATATTCTTTCGATAATAAAGCGAGAAAAAAACAGCCAAGTGCTTTTAAAAGATCTTTCAGCAAACGTGTTTCTTGATGTCGGAAACAATAAATAAAAGTGGCGATGATAAATAGAAAAGATAAAATTTCATCACAACTTTTTACATTCGCTACAACTTCTGTATGAATGGGATGAATGGTAAAAAGTAATGTAGTTAAAAACGCTAAATCCATTTGATGACGATGGTTTGCGAATAAATATTTCTGTAAAAAATAAAGTAATAAAATGCAGGAAACAATGTAAAAAAGCACATTCATTAAATGACGAACAAATGCGTTTTCGCCAAAAAATTGATGTTCAATTGCAAATGTAATAACCGAAAGTGGACGATAACGACCACCTGAAAGCTGCTGTTTTCCATTCATGTGGCGATAAAAACTATCGTACGCATCGGTACTTAAAATTTTACCGATACCACTTATGCCTTCTTGCACATAATCGTTTTGTGTAATTACAATTCCGTCATCTAACGCATATTGATTAAACAATGAATTAGCATAAAAAATAAAACCAATTAATGCAATTACGATAGCTTGTGATTTGAAATTTTTGAGCGGAATTAAAGACTCAGCGCGTTCAATTTCGGGAACGATAATTTTTTCAGGTTCAGGAGAAATTTTTTTTTTCGGCTTTTTTTTCGACATGAAAAATGCTTACAAATAAAGAATATTAAATTTTAATTTTCGTACCAAAGTTCCGTAATAATAACGAATATCACGTTCAACTTTCGATATATCTTTGTACTTCTGAAACTTCTCAATCAGCAACATATCAAAAACAGAACTTTCTAAAAAATCAATATCGGTTTCAAAACCACACACACACAAAGCACCTGTTCTTTCTAAAAAGCGGATGATGTTTTTACGGTTGGTATCTAAGGTTTTACAACTGCCGAAATGAATAATTTTATCTTTACAGGAATCCGCCAACATGTCGCCTAATTCATCTAAAGTAACAAATTCTTTTCCTACTTTAATGCTTTCCGGTTCTCCGTGAAAGGCAAAATAACAAATAGAATAAGCCGCATATTTTTTCTGTTTCCAGAGCGATAAATAATATTCTAAATTTTCTCGTGTTCCGCATTGTTTATAAATATGTCGGATATTAAAATTTTGTTGCAGAAAAGTAAGTGCGGCATTTATGCTCGATTTATCTCTTAAATCTTTTTGCCAATCTCCTTCTAAACAAAAAATATCTTTCTTGTAATTTTTTGCAATTCTCATGCTGTATTTTTTTAAATCATTCGATTAAACCTACGCTGATTTTCCATCAAAAATAACAAAATAGATGCATTTTCTATCTTATTTCAAAAAAGAAGCATTTTTAAAGCCTGTTTTTTAGCTATTTTTGTTGCAAATAGTACATAAAATGGCTCAATTGCAGAATAAAATTCAATGGAAAAAGGCACTGTCGCTATTTGCAGCCATCTTTTTTGCATTAATTGCTTTTCTGATAGCCACTTTTCAGCCTTCGAGCAGCTCAACAGACGCAGCGCGCTTTACAAAAACGCTTTTCGCGAAAGAAAAAAAGCTGCAAACAAGCATGGATTCTTTGGCTGTAAAGGCTCAAAAAACATCTTATCCAGAGCTTTTTGCCCAACAGCCGTATCAAAAAAATGCGCTTTTTGATCAACACGGATTGGCATTATTGATTTACCAAAATGATACCTTAAAATATTGGACCAATCAATCCATTGCTTTTGATAATATACTTACTTCTGTTCCAAAAAACCAACATTTATTACATTTAAAAAACGGCTGGTTTGAAGCGCGTACAAAAACAATTGTTTCTACTAACGAAGACTTTGGAACAAAAAAATCGACTAAAATAATTCTCGGATTAATTCTGCTGAAGAATGATTTTTCGTACCAAAACCAATATTTGGTTAATCAATTTCAATCCGATTTTAACATTAGCGATGATGCGCATATTGTTTTTGGTGCAGCCAACAAAACACATGACGCATTTTATACTTCAGAAGGAAATTATTTATGCGCCATTCATTTTTTTACAAATGATGAAACGCTGACTATTGCCAATATAAGCGTGATTGCATTGTATCTGACAGCCTTAATTTTATGGTTGTTTTTTATCCAAAAACAAGTGCAATATTTTTCATTACGTTATCGAATAAATATTTTACATATTCTGTACATCTCATTTTTATTGGGGTTGCGATATGTAAGTATTCATTTTCACTTCCCGACAATCATTTATAATTTATCGCTTTTTAATCCCAATCATTACGGAGATGCAAGCTCTGTTTGGCTTTCATCCTTAGGCGATTTGCTGATTAATTGCACGTTGCTTTTTTATGGAACGTATTATTTGTGTAAGAATATTTCAACTGAAAAACAGATTCGTTTTCGAAAAAGTAATTTTTTTATTGCACTTTTTTTATTGCTTTTTTTATTTGGATTTTCAGCTGTTATCAATCATGTTTTTATCGGCTTGATTCAAAATTCTACCCTTTCGTTCGATTTTAATAATTTATTTAATTTAGATAAATACAGCTACATCGCTTTATTTATAGTAGGTTTAATATTGTTTAGCTTTTTTATTTTAGCTAATAAAATAATTAATACCATACATTTTTTCGCTTTTTCTTCTGCAAAACAAATTTTGCTTTTTACGCTTGCCATCGTAATTTTTGTGTCCGCCTACTTTTTTATGGGAGGCTCAGCAATATTTTATATTCTTTGGGTAATCACCTTTTTACTCATTTTACACTTTTTAAATCAAGGAGAAAATGGAACCAATTCGTTTTCCGGAGTCGTTTTATTATTGCTTTTTTTCTCGTTCTATTCGATGTTCACTTTTGTTCATTATTGTGGCAAACGCGAAAAGGAAAGCAGAAAAATATTTGCACAAAAATTAGCAGCAGAACGCGATCCTTTGGCAGAAAATCTTTTCACGGAAGTTGAACCAAAAATAGAAAACGATATTGAACTGAAAAAAATATTGGCTTCTAAAAATGCCGCTGAACGAAAAACATTTGAAAAAATAATTTTGCAGAAATACCTCAACGGCTATTGGAGCAAATATCAAATTAGTGTTGCCGTTTTTGACACTACTTGCGCTCCGTTAGTAAATGGAATAAGTATGAATTTAGACGAACTATCATTTTTCGAAAATGCCATTAAAAATAAAAGCACACTTACCGAAGATTCCGACTTTTTTTACTTGAATAATACTACTCAAAAAATTACCTATCTCGCTCGTGTTCCTATAAATTCAATGGTTCACAAAAAAGAATTACTCGGCACTTTATACATTTCTTTTGATCCGAAATCAGCCACCGAAGAATTTCGTTTTCCAGATTTATTGCTTGATAAAGATGTAGAAATGAATCAGCAATTGATAGATTATTCGTATGCTAAATACAATAATGGAAGGCTTATCAGCTATCATGGAAAATATTCATACAGCTTAAAAAATAATTATTCAACCGTTTTAAAACCCGGAAATTTCGGATTTTTTGATAAGGACGGATACAACCATTTGCTCTATCGCCCAGACAACACTTCGTTAATTATTATCAGTAAAAAAAGAGTTTCTATTTTAGATATTACTACAACTTTTTCTTATTTATTTGCTTTTTTCAGCGGCATATTATTGTTCTTTTTGCTGTCGCGACAATTATTTTTGAACAAAAAAACCATTTCATTTAATTTCAAAAATCGCATACAATACTTACTGGTATTGATTGTAATTATTTCTATCGGACTTTTTGGAGTAGCTACTATTTTTTATTTCAACAGCCAATTTCAAGATTCTAATAAGCAAGAAGTAAATGAAAAAATGGTTTCAGCTTTGGTAGATATTCAACAAGATTTAGGCGACAACAATGAGCTGATAAAAAATAATCATGATTATATGAATTATGTTTTGAAAAAAAATTCCAATGTTTTTTTTACTGATATAAATTTGTATGATACCACTGGAAACCTTTATGCTACCTCTATTCCTAAAATATTTGACGAAGGATTAATTTCTCAAAAAATATGTCCGATTGCTTATTATCAATTTACCGATAATCATAAAATTGCTTACACCGATTTAGAAGCCATCGGAAAATTAAATTATATATCGGTGTATATTTTATTGAAAAACAACAATGGAAAACTGCTTGGTTATTTGAATATGCCTTATTTTGAGAAAGAAGGAAAATTGCAATCCGAAATCTCCACTTTTATTTCTACACTCATAAATATTTATGTTTTATTGTTTGTGCTTTCCATTTTTCTCACCGTTTTTATTTCCGATTATGTAACGCGTCCGCTGAAATTAATTCAAGATAAATTAGGTCGCATCCGACTCGGAAAAACCAACGAAATGATTGATTGGAAAGAGAATGACGAGATTGGAAGTTTGGTAAAAGAATATAACAGGATGATTGCAGAACTCGCTGAAAATGCTGATTTATTAGCAAAATCGGAACGTGAAACCGCTTGGCGCGAAATGGCAAAACAAGTGGCGCACGAAATTAAAAATCCGCTTACGCCAATGAAATTAAGTATTCAACAATTACAGCGCACATTTAAAGATGGGCGAATTGATATGGAAGCGCACGTTCAGCAACTCACGCAAAGTTTGATAGAACAAGTGGAAACGCTTTCATCCATTGCCAATTCGTTTGCAACTTTTGCTAAAATGCCGAAAGCTCTTACCGAAAAAGTAGAGCTAAAAAGTATTTTAACACACGTAGTTGATTTGTTCCGACAAACTTCTTTGGCGACAATTAATTGTTACTTTTCAGTGGAAGAAAATTGTTATGTATTGGCAGATAAAGAGCAATTAGTGCGTGTTTTTAACAACTTAATTAAAAATGCCATTCAAGCTTTGCCGAATGAAAAAGAAGGAAAAATAGAACTTCGGATTTCGCGCGAAAAAAATATTTTTTTAATTTCTATAAAAGATAACGGAACTGGTATTGCTCCGGAAACGGTAAATAAAATTTTTGAACCCAATTTTACTACCAAAACTGCCGGAATGGGTTTGGGATTGGCAATGGTAAAAAACATGGTGGATTCCTTTAAAGGCAGCATTACGTTTGAAACCGAACAAGGAAAAGGAACTACTTTTTTTGTGCGTTTACAAGAAGCTTTTTAGGAAAAAAATTAAAAATAAGCACAAAATTTACAGGAAGCGTACTAGCCTACAAACGCCAATTTTTTTTAGAGGTAGTACTTTTCGTTTCTCACTTGTCCTTATAATTTTATGGACAGTTCTAAGTGTCCGCCAAAGCCAAGTTCAATTATTTTTTGAAGTGTCGAAATGCGAGCTTCTTTAATGTTGTTTTCAATTTTAGAGATGTACGATTTTGTTGTCCCAACTTTTTCGGCAAGCTGTTCTTGTGTTAGTCCTTTTTCAAGTCGAGCTTGCTGAATAAGAAAACCAAGTTTAAATGCTTCATATCCTTTTTCAAACTTGTCTCGTTTAGAAGTTCCTTTCTTGCCATATTTTTCCTCAACAAATTGGTCAAGTGTCTTTAAATTATTTTTCTGTTTACTCATTTCTTTATTGTTTTTTTCTTTTGATTTCGTGATTGCTTTGCAATTCATATTCCGTTTTTATTTTTAATGCTTTTTCAATTTCGGATTTAGGCGTTTTTTGAGTCTTTTTCTGAAAGGCATTTGCTAATACTACAAGTTTACCTTCGTCAAAGAAACAGAAAATACGAAAAATGTCGCTGCCTTGTTGAACTCTAATTTCATAAAGCCCATCCGTTCCTTCCAGATGTTTTAAATAGTCGGTCGGGATTTTTTGTTGAGATTCTATAATTCTAAAAGTCCATAAAATCTTATCCTTTACTTTCTGCTTCTGTTTAACATAGAAGTCAGAAAAATAATTTTTATACAAGGTTACAGTTCTTATTTTTATTTCACTCATACGTTACGAAGATACGAAAGTTTCACTAAAGTGAAACAAGAAAAATTATTTATTTATCGGGATGCTAAAATCGAAATCAATTACACAAAACATTTTTAAGTGAAGCGCGAAACCAAATTTTTTTGCTGTTTTTCACAGGCAATTTTGAAATATTTTTTTTAATTCTGTGCAATCTTTTATTATAAAGAGATCTAAAACTCTTTTTTCGTTCAAACAAAATTACGAATGATTCCGAAATAAATTTTTTGGCGTAAGCTTTTATCTCGTTTCTTACTTGTCTGCTATAATTTTATGGATAGTTCTAAGTGTCCGCCAAGGCCAAGTTCAATTATTTTTGGAAGTGTCGAAATGTGGGTTTCTTTAATGTTGTTCTCAATATTGCCGCTCTTTTAAAATGCTGTTTATCCATTTTTAGCAATCGTTTTTTTCAATTCAAAAATATCTTTTCTTCTGTCTTTCAGATTTTTTACACTACCAAATTGATTTAATTCCCTTAACAAATCAATATCGCAATCGGCAATTAAAATCATTTCGGTATTTGCTGTGGCTGCTGCTTTAATCCCATTCATGGGAAATGAAAAATCGCAAGGAGTGAAAACCATGGATTGGGCAAATTGAACGTCCATATTATGCACTTTTGGTAAATTACCTACACTTCCAGCAATTGCCACATAACATTCATTTTCTATTGCTCGAGCTTGAGCGCAATGACGAACTCGAGAATAACCATTTTGAGTATCTGTTAAAAAAGGAATAAATAAAATGTCCATTCCTTCATCAGCCAAAAGCCTACTCAATTCAGGGAATTCGCTGTCGTAACAAATAAGTATCCCAATTTTACCACAGTCGGTATCAAAGGTTCTTAGCTCGCTTCCTCCTTGCATTCCCCAAACTTTTGCCTCATCGGGTGTAACATGAAGTTTTTCATATCTTTCAAGTGTGCCGTCTCTTTTACATAGATATCCTACGTTATAAAGGAGGTTATTTTTTATTTCGGGCATACTGCCAGTTATGATATTAATATTGTACGAAATGGCTAATTCAGAGAATTTATTCACTATTTCGGGCGTATGTTTGGCCAATTGCCTAATTGCTTCTGAGCCGGAAAGATGATTATTGTCTGCCATTAATGGGGCATTAAAAAACTCTGGAAATAACGCAAAATCAGATCGATATCCAGAAACAGCATCAACAAAATATTCCGCCTGCTGCATTAATTCTTCCATGTTTTTGTACAGCCTCATTTGCCATTGTATCAATCCTAAACGAACCACTTTTTTCTTAGTAGTTGCTTTTTTGTTTTGCTTCTCATAATATATATTATCCCACTCCAGCAAAACAGCAAATTCATT
>DATLTG010000458.1:0-2912 GCA_035533735.1 Bacteroidia bacterium | reverse complement strand
TATACGTATCTTTGTATATAAATAAACACGTGTTATGACAACAAAACTAACATTGACAATTGATGATTCTGTGATTTCTATTGCCAAAAAATACGCCAAACAAAAGGGTAAAAGCTTATCTCATATTGTGGAAAATTATCTGATGTCGTTAACATCAAAAGAAAATAAAGAAGCAACTATCTCCCCCAGAATATTAAAACTTATGGGTACTATTGAATTGCCCGACAACTTTGATTATAAAAAAGAATTAACCAAAGGTCTTGCAAAAAAATATAAATCATGAAACGTATTTTCCTCGACACGAATGTGCTTATTGATTTTTTTGCTGACAGAAAACCGTTTTCAATAGAAGCAGCTAAACTCTTTAACCAATCTCTTAAAAGGAAAATTACCATTTATATTTCTGCGGTTTCTTATAATAATATGTATTACATTTTACGACAATCGTGTTCACACTCAGTAACGATTAAAATGTTAACGGAACTAAATGAATGGACTGATATAATTGACGTTTCGAAGGACATCATAAAAAAAGCACTTAAATCGGATTTTAAAGATTTTGAAGATGCTATTCAGTATAACTGTGCAAAATCTTTAACTAAAATTGACTTTATTGTTACGCGAGATACGAAAGACTTTAAAACAAGTTCGTTACCAATACTCACACCAAAAGAAGCCGCTACTTTAATTGAAAGTATAAGTTAGTTATTGAAAATAAATTCTGATTTTAATATCAAACTTTAACCACCAATAATTTTTTCGGAAGTTTATTTTCCGTTTCTCTTTACTAAGTGTGTGAATGATGTAACTTATTTCCATAATTATATAATGCTTTAAAGTACCCAACTTTTCACCTTTGCATTGTAATAATTCAGTTACAAATTAAATCATAAAAAAATGTCAGAAAATCAAAAAGACAAACGCAATCAGCAGACTGATAGCGAGTCACAACAAAAACAAACTCAGGATGGAAAGAAAAAAGAAGAAACCAATCCTAACAACCCAAAGTCGAACCAAAACAATCAAGAAGGTTCTAAGCAGGGTAACAAACAAAATCTAGGTTCAGTTTCAGGTAAAGCAAGAAACACTGATGCTAGAGATGAAGAAGACGAAGAAAACGAAGAAACGAATTCTGGAAATAATAGACGTCAAAACCCCAAGTAAGGAAGTCGTAAAGGTAGTTTCTCAACTAAAAAAAAGGTTGCTTTTGCAACCTTTTTTTTACTGTTTTTAAAATAGTAAAGTGTGATTTATATAATTTTTTTTTAAATGATGTAACACATTCCACTCAATCAACAACTACTTTTGATAAATAATTTAAACTTAACTATTAAAAGATGCCATCATTAGCAGCCATATCAAAAATTGATTTTCCATTTCGTATCGAACAAGAGAAAGTTAAAAAAATTTCACAAAAATTATTTGCACCCTCTTTTCCGCAAGTAAATAAAATGATGAGCGTATTTGATAATACAGAAATTAAAAATAGAAATTTTTGTAAGCCAATTGATTATTATTCTACTATTCATAGTTTTCAGGAACAGAATGAAGATTATATTCGCATCTCTCTCGAATATTCTGTAAAAGCAATTGAAGAATGTATAGCTAAAGCTCAATTAAAAAAAGAAGACATAACCGACATTGTTTTTATTTCTTCAACAGGACTTGCAACACCAAGTTTAGATGCACTCATTATTAATAAAATGAAACTGAATGAGAATGTCAGTCGCATGTCCATTTTTGGTTTGGGTTGTGCAGGTGGAGTTGCCGGTTATGCAAAAGCAAGTATTATAGCAAGGGCAAATCCTGATGCTGTTGTGTTGCTTGTGGTAGTGGAATTGTGTTCGCTTACATTTTTACGAAATGATTTCAGCAAAAGCAATTTCATTGGTTCGAGTTTATTTTCAGATGGCGTTGCAGCTTTGATTATTACAGGAGATAACCAATCTAACAAAACTAACAATAAAATTTCGTTTCTTGCTACGCAAAGCAAATTGTACTACGATTCGTTAGAAGTTATGGGGTGGGAATTTTTAGATAAAGGTTTTAAAGTTGTGTTTTCACAAGACATTCCAACAATCATTGAAAAAAATATTTACAAAGATGTTTGTTCTTTTTTAGAAAAACATCAATTGAAAATTTCCGACATAAAGAATTTTATTTTTCATCCAGGAGGAAAAAAAATATTGACGGCTTATGATGAAGCGTTAAAAGTGGAAGGAGATTTTCTGAAAAATACAAGAGAGGTAATGAACGATTACGGAAATATGAGTAGTACTACAGTGTTGTATGTGCTGGAACGATTTTTCACTCAAGGGTTTATAAACGGATACGGATTAATGGTTTCAATGGGACCAGGTTTTTCGTGCGAGATGGTATTACTTCAAATGAAAAACAGTTAAAATGATTTTTATCTTCTTTATTTCATTTGTCATTCTGCTTCGCATTGGAGAATTATTTCTTGCAAAAAAAAATGAAAAATGGTTGTTGCAAAATGGTGCTGTGGAATATGGAAAAAAGCATTACCCTTTTATTGTTGCGCTTCATATTTTATTTTTTCTTTCGCTAATTATTGAATACTCCACGCAACAAGCACCTTCATTCAGTTTATTAATGCTACTATTTTATTTTGTGCTTCTTGCATTCAAAGTATGGATCATTGCATCGCTTGGTAAATTCTGGAATACAAAAATATTTCACATTCAAAATTTCCCCTTAATCAAAAAGGGTGCTTACAAATATTTCAAACATCCCAATTATATAGTTGTTATTGGTGAAATTGCTGTTATTCCTCTTGTATTTAATTTGTATTACACAGCAGTAATTTTTTCATTTCTCAATGCAATAATGTTGACTGTAAGAATTAAAGAAGAAAACGTAGCATTACAAATCTAAATTTTATGCATCATAGT
>DATLTG010000457.1:0-2948 GCA_035533735.1 Bacteroidia bacterium | reverse complement strand
AAAAAAATAATTTTAAATCTAAACGCGATTTTGTTTCCAATAAATTAATTGATTATATAGGAAATGAAAAACGAAGTTTAGAACCGAAAGATGTAGTATTGTACGGTTTCGGACGAATTGGTCGTTTGGCAGCACGCGAATTAATTGCTCAAGCCGGAAAAGGCGAACAACTGCGTTTACGTGCAATTGTTACTCGAAGCAATTCAAATGAAGATATTATTAAACGAGCAGATTTATTACGAACAGATTCTGTTCATGGTCCATTTCCCGGAACTATAATTGAAGATTTTGAAAACAAAGCGCTCATCATAAACGGACATACAATTGAAATGATTTCTGCAAATAATCCAAATGAAATTGATTACGAAGCATTTGGAATTAAAGATGCTTTATTGATTGATAACACAGGAATTGCAAGAGATCGTGATGGATTAAGTAAACATTTAAAATCAAAAGGTATCAGTAAAGTTTTACTTACTGCACCTGGAAAAGGAAATATTCCGAATATCGTTTATGGAGTGAATCATCAAACAATTATTCCTGATAAAGAAAATATTTATTCAGCCGCTTCCTGCACTACAAACGCAATTATTCCAGTGCTTCAAGTTATTGAAAATAGTTTAGAAATTATCCACGGACACATTGAAACGATTCATTCTTATACCAACGATCAAAATTTGCTCGACAATTATCACAAAAAATACAGAAGAGGTCGTTCAGCTGCACTGAATATGGTTATTACAGAAACTGGAGCTGGAAGTGCTGTAACAAAAGTACTTCCTGTTTTAGCCGGAAAATTAACCGCTAACTCCGTTCGTGTTCCAACTCCTAATGCTTCTTTAGCCATTTTAAGTTTGAATATAAATAAAGAAACAAGCAAGGAAAAGGTAAATGAAATATTGAAAAATGCCGCTTTAAAAGGCGAATTGGTGGAACAAATTCAATATTGTTATTCCAACGAATTGGTATCAACAGATGTAGTTGGAAATCCTTGCGCTTCTGTATTCGATAGTCAAGCTACGTTGGTTGCAGATGATAAAAAAAATATTGTTTTATACGTTTGGTACGATAACGAATATGGTTATACGCGCCAAGTTATCCGTTTAGCAAAATACTTAGCCGAAGTTATCCGATTAAGGTATTATTAATAGCAAAAATATTATTTGATTTTTAAGAATTATATTCCATTTATTCGACTTTCATTTTGCGAATAATTTTTGAAAAAATATTTGGAACAAATCGTTTCAAATAAACTGCTTGCAATTCTTTTCCGCCAATATATATTTCTTCTTTTTCTTTTTTCATAGCTGAAATAATTTTCTGAGCACACGCATCAGTATTCACTCCTAAAGCTGTTGAAGCATCCATCTTATTAAACTTTTCACCTTTTTCATTCATCGCGTTAAGCGAAATATTGGTTTGAATTCTGCCGGGACAAACGATTAAAATGTTCACATTTTCTTTATAAATTTCCATTCTCAACGAATCAAAAAAACCATGCAAAGCGTGTTTAGAAGCGCAATATGCAGAGCGTAAATAAAAACCAAATTTGCCAGAAATACTGCTAATTACGACAATCATTCCTGATTTTTGCTTCAACATAAATGGTAACACACTTTTTGTAATCGCAATTGTTCCAAAAAAATTTGTTTCCATTACTTTTCGGTCAACAGAAAGAGGAGTTTCGTTTGCATAAGAGCGCTGACTTACACCACCGTTGTTTATCAAAATATCTATTTTCCCAAACTTCGAAATTATTTTTTCTGTAAGCGCATTTATTTTAGTTGTATCCGCTAAATCAACAGTTAAAATCAAACTATTTGTATTATTCAAACGGCATTTTTTTTGCACTCTTAAAAGTTCCTCTTCTCTGCGTGCCGATAAAATAATTTTTGCACCTTGTTTTGAAAGTTCTAAAGCAAGTGCTTCGCCAATTCCAGCAGAAGCTCCAGTAATCCAAATTACTTTGTTGTTTAAAATCATTTTAAATTAAATCTTAAAATACCTACCGCCATTGATATATGAGGATCTTTATTTCTATCGAGATAAGTTAATACATCACCTGTGGCAAGTGAAAATTCAATGTAATTATGAGCACTTAAGGTAATTCCGAACGGAATAGAAAAACCGTAATCGCTGTTTCCAGCAACCCCTGTACTGAATTTAAAAAACTTCGAAATATCAAATTCTCCGCCTAAAGCGTAATAAGGATTTAATAAATTACCACTTGCTGTATTTAATGGAAAAACGGCATCGGCAGCAATCTGAATTTTTTTAGTAAGTTGAAAAGCAGCACCTGTACGAAGTTTAGAAGGAAGATATATATCATAATCTGGACCAGGTTTAAAATTTGCAATACTGTTATTGCCGATTGAAAATCCGGAGTTGCCGAAATTCCAGGAATTTAGACCAGTGTTTGAAGAATTTAAATTTGGCATTGTTGTATCAACAGCGGTAAGCAAATTGTGTGTCCAATGGATTTTCCCTAAATCAGTAGCTGAAATTCCTAATGTTAGTTTATTGTTTACTATGACGCTTAAGCCCAAATCAATGGCAGCTCCATTTCCAACACTATTGAATAGATTACCCACATTTTGTGGCGAAAAATTTTGAATATTACCATAATTAATATTATAACTATTCGAAAAGGAAGAATGTGCATTTACTCCACCATTAGTAATAACAGCTTCTAAATCACCTAAACCCCACAAATATTTAATCCCCATACCGCCATAAAAAACAGCATTTTTTCCGCCTAAAGAATCTCCGATAGAAAATAATTTTCTGCCATAATCAATGTTCAATTCGCGGTAATGATAAAAGCTGATATTAGTTCCAGCTAACTCTTGCGAAATATATTTGGATGTGATATTGCTGTTTTGATACGCTTGAGAATTGATACCGTTAAATAAAATATCGGCAGCAGTTTGACTTAAACCAACGTGTCC
>DATLTG010000456.1:0-3889 GCA_035533735.1 Bacteroidia bacterium | reverse complement strand
ATTGTCCATTTCTCCTAAATAGTAATAATTAGGTTCTTTTACCTCTAATACATCACACCCAATAACTTCATAACCAATGGAACAAAAATATTCCACACAATGCGAACCGATGAATCCCTTAGAGCCTATAACAACTATTTTCATTTTATTTATTTGATTGCAGAAATAAATTGTTCTGCAAAATTTTTAATATTCAGTTGATAATTGTTTTGAATTTTTTCTATTTCCTTTTTATTCAATAATAATAATATGTCTGCTAATTTATATTCATCTGTAGGATTAAAAAACACAGAATTATTAATTAACTGTTCTCTATGCACCGGAATATCTGAAGCAATAACAAATTGATTCATTGCCTTTACATCTTCTACAACCGTGCTCCATCCTTCGAACAAAGAAGGTTGAATAACGGCATGCGAATGATTCATAAGTTGAAGTTGTTCCGCCCTATCTATAAATCCCAAAAATAAAGCATTTTTTTCTAAGCCATTACTTTTTACAAACTCTTTTAGTTCATCGGTATAAGTTGGATTTCTGTTATCATATTCTTTGCCTGTAAATACAACAAGTATATTTTCTTTTTTTTCTTTTACTAATTTAATTGCTTTTAAAATAATCAGTTGATTTTTATGTTTCCACAACTGATTCGGAGCAAAAAAATAGCTCCCTTTTATATTATATTTTTTCTTGAGCAACTCAATTTCTAAATGCTGATAGGGAGGGTGAGTTACTGCAAAATTAACAACCTTGGTTTCGCAGATGGCGGTAGGATAAAATGTATTAAAATCATTTTGTGCAGATTGACTACTCAGTATAAGTTTGGTTTTTTGCTCAGCAATTTTTTGACACGCTTTTTTCCTTGTTATTATTTCTTCTTTTGAAAAAAACATCGGCAAATAATATTCCTGAAAATCAGGAATCCAGTAAACATTGTTACTTATTTTTTTTAATGTGTCTATTTTATAAGGATAAATTACGTCCACATCTTTATCCGAATACGATTTATCAATTATATTTCCTTTGCCAAAAGCACGAGAAATTTTGTTGAGTAAGCGCTCGTAATAAGAATAATGGATATTCAAATTAAGAAACTTTAAATATGGATATTTTGTTTCTTTAACTAAATCAAATTCTTTTTTGTGCCATGCAAAAATAGCTACAAAAGGTTTTTCTTTATCAGGAAGCAGCGTAAAAGAACTTACCAAGTTCAAAAAATAATAGGTACCACCAATCCAATTTTCATCAATTGAAAAGATAATTCCTATTTTTTTTCTTTTTACAGCCATTTGATTCAATATAAATATCTTACGTTTTTCGAAACAAACAAATGGTTATGATATATTATTTTTTACAACAACGGCAGGGTTGCCAGCAGCTACTGTCCAAGCCGGGATATCTTTTGTTACAACACTACCTGCTCCTATTACAGCACCTTCTCCAATTGTTACCCCTTTTAAAATAATTACGTTAAATCCTATCCATACTTTCGATTTAATACAAATTGGTTTTGATTGTACATTTTCCCAATTTTTATTTACTACATTGTTACCATTACAATTCAAATAATCTTGATAACATTGTACATTATCATTTTTTCTTTCTTCCCAATATATACTGTGCGAATTATGGTCGTAAATGGTAATACCCCAAGCCATTGTTACATCATTTTGTATTTCAATTTTAGTTCTGCTGATAAAGGTAACTCCACCTAAATGCACATTATCGCCAATTATTACTTCTCCTTTTTCCGATTCAAAAATAAAATTAGCGTTTATAATTCCTTTTCCTCCAATTTTAACATATTTCCGGTTTTCAATCTTTTCTGCAACATCAAAACGAATACTTGAATTTTTAAGCATAATTGTTGAATCCTCCTTTTTGAAATAGTTTTTGTATTTCTCTAATGAAGAAATTTCATGAGTTGACTTCAGATATTTAAGAATCCGATGAATCATGTTTGTTTTTTTATTTTTCTTAATTTATTTATTAATTAATGATAAGCTTTGTTTTCGACTAATTCAGTTTTCAATAAAAAAAAAATTAAATATAATGCCTTCATTGAACCTTTTTTAATGATTTTTTAAGCATAATTTATTCTTAATTTTTTTAAATAATAAACCTTTAAACAGTAAATCTAAAATCATATCTAAATCCGAAATACATTTCACTTGAATCTGAAATAACAATCTTTTCAGCGTGTAAATGCATTGACGAAACGGCTTTCCTTCCTAAAATCTTATTTATTGCTTTTTTAAATATCATTACTACATTGTTTTGAAAATCTTCTTCCTTCCCATAAGAATTAAAGGAGTAAGCTTTGAAATCGTTAATATATTTCGTGAATAACGAATCCAATCATATAATTTTTTCTTTTGGAATTTATTTTTGAACAAACCAAATATGCTTAAAAACAGACCAAATACGAGTAAAAAG
Source organism: Bacteroidia bacterium (assembly GCA_035533735.1). Taxonomy (GTDB): domain Bacteria; phylum Bacteroidota; class Bacteroidia; order DATLTG01; family DATLTG01; genus DATLTG01. The sequence continues at coordinate 1,456 of DATLTG010000456.1, read as the reverse complement.
TACAACTTAAAACATGTCCAATTTCCAAATTCTTTTTTTTGCCAAAGTAAAATTGAAACAAACATTTGGGTGCCCTTTCTAGAAAACAAGTTTAATTCACTACTTTCATCTTTAAATTCTCTCACGCTAGCTCCGCCATGGATATGAATTACAGTAGTATTATTTATAAGTGCTATTTTACCTAAAGCTCTGATTCTTGAACTTATCTCCCAATCTTCACCGTATAAAAAAAAGTCTTCATCGAATCCATTTATTTGTTTATAAATAGCAGATCTTATAAAAGTAAAAGCGCCACAAATCACATCAACATCAACTATGTCAGGATTGTTTGAAGGGTGGATTCTTTGTTTGTTTTTAATAAATAAACTAATATATGGGATGCTATTATAGAAAAGACTAGCCCCTTTTTGTTTGTAGAAAGCACTTGCTTGTAATTTTCCATCAGGGTAATTAAATTTCACAGTACATGCAGCATAATCTTTATATTTTTCTAAAAATTCGAAGCATACATTAATTGAGTTTTCTACTAAAAACAAATCAGGGTTGTAAACAAGGAAATATTTTCCTGCCGCCTCTTTAAATGCAACATTATTTGCTTTAGCAAAGCCAACATTATCATTAAAAGAAATTAACTTGATAAGATTCTGAGGAAATTTGTTTTTTATTTCATTAAACTCAATATCACCGATACTATTATTACTTAAAATAAATTCAATATTAAGATTGATTGTGAATTTATTAATAGATTCAATTGCTTTAATTACTAAATCAGAACTGTTATAATTTACGATACTAATAGATACGTCCAAAATATTACTTTTTTAATTTTTTTAGTGAATCAAGACTCTGTTTTTCAAGTTCTAAAAAAATTGAATTTGCTAATTCAATTTTTTTAGATTGCTTAAAACCATAATGCTTTTTAGAGCTTAAAAGGCTTTTGTCAAAACTGACTATTTTTTCTTGATTAATTTCTAATGATGAAAAATTCCACACTTCATTGATATATGTAAACAAGGGTTTTATGTTTTTTGCTAAATCACTAAATGATAGTACGAGAATATTATTACTATCTTTTGTTTTAATAAAATTTAATATTCTTTGATTATACTCAATCCAACTATTAAAGTATAATTCTTTTAGTTGATTTATAATTTTCTTATCATTTCTAAACAATTTTTCATACAATGTTTTTTTTATATAAATGGTTTTTAAATCCCTATTAATCAACGAACTAACAACATCGTCATAATCACGAAATAAAATAAGAATTTTACTATTTGGGATGATAGAGTTCCAAAAATCAATAAACAAGCAAGTTCTTGGGTCTTTCCATCCCCATTCTTGATAAAGCGTATTTTTTTTGTTAACAATATTTATCGCTTCTTTTTTTTGTTCTTCCGTAATATTTATTTTCGAAGGAACAGAAAATCCTCCGTAAGAAATGTTGTTATTTTGG
>DATLTG010000455.1:0-9196 GCA_035533735.1 Bacteroidia bacterium | reverse complement strand
CCAAAATAAAGCAGGTGCCATTTTTAGTGTTATCGCATTCTTTTTTGCGATGAAAGAAGTTTCTAAATACACTTCCAACTACCAGTTTTTTACTGTTTTTGCTGCCGCATTTTTAACTGGAATTGCATTGGAATATCCATTTGCCACTTTCCCTTTTTTAACAATAGTACTACTTTTTACAGCAGCTTGTTGCACTACAAGAATCGTTTTTTTTAGTGTTTTTTCCTATACACAGTATTCTTGGCTGGAACCGATTTTACTTTTTTGTGCACTTATTTTTTTTAGCATAGGAATTTTTAATAATCACTATCCTATTTTTAATATACTTGTTCCGATACCAAATATAGCCTTTTCGGGAATGATTACTTTCGGAATTTTAAAAGATAAAAAACAGTTAATGAAAAATGTTTCCGCGAAAAGAAGAGTGGAAATTGGAAAAGTGCCTCCAGATTTTGAGCTACCCGATCAGGAAAATAAAATAGTAAAGCTTTCTGATTTTAAGGAAGAACGACATTTATTATTAATTTTTGTGCGCGGAGATTGGTGCCCAGGTTGTCACATGATGTTACGAACGTATGAAAAAAGCAGAGAAAAATTTCAGGATAAAAATATTTTTGTGATGGCAATTGGTCCCGATCCGGTTGGCGTGAATAAAGAAATGGTTATAAAATTAGGCTTGGATTTTAAAGTGCTTGCCGATGAAAAACAAAAAACAGCAATGGCTTATGGTGTGCAATTAAAAGAATACGATCATGCTTTTGCCGAAACATATAAGGAAGGAATTCCGCTTCCAGCTTCATTTTTAATAGATAAAACAGGCATTGTTCGTTACGTTTCACGTCCTGATAAAGTGGGTGAATTTTTAAATCCTTCACTAATTTTTCCTATTATTGAACAATTAAATTAAACAATGATATACTCGATTTCTTTTGCATTTTTAATTATTTCAGGGCTTGTTTTCATGTTCGTTTTTAAAAAAATGGAGCGAATAAATAATCGTTTAAAAGAAGCAAAACTCAAACAAGAAAATTACGAAAGCATTATTGATAAAGCCAACGATGCGATGTTTGTAATTGATATTGTTGATGGAAAAATTTTACAGGCAAATCCCAGTGCAGCTTTAATGATAGGACTTTCAGAAGAATTACTACTTCAAAAAAAAATAATTGAAATTATACCTCCTGAATATGCTGAAAAAAGTGCAGAAGCAATTTCAGATACGTGGGAAAAAGGCGGATTGATATATAAACACATTCCTTTTTTGGCAGCCGATGGAACTTTAGTACCGGTTGAATGTAGTGCCAAGGTTGCCACTTTTTCAGGTCATCCGGCTATTGTTATTTATGCACGCGATATTCGTGAACGTTTGCGTTTGGAACATGAAGTGGAAATGCAAAAAAATATTATTGAAGAAAAAAATAAAGATATTTTAGCAAGTCTCCGTTATGCGATGGGTATTCAAGATGCTATTTTTATGGACATTAACGGATTGCAAAAAATCATTCCAGATTCATTTATTTTATACAAACCGAAAGACATTGTAAGCGGAGATTTCTTTTGGTATAAAAGTCTTCGCACTTCTTTATCGGAAGAAAGCAAGAAAAAATTAGGTATCATAGAAGATGCAAATTTGGTGGTGTTAGCTGCTGTTGATTGCACAGGACATGGAGTTCCAGGTGCTTTTATGAGTATCATGTCGAATATTTTATTAAATCAAACCGTTAAAAATCCGGAAATTAATTCACCAGCAGAATTGCTCAATTATTTACAAATAGAATTGTTCCGAACTTTTAATCAAAACAGCGATCGACCGGTTCGTCAAGACGGAATGGATATGGCTTTTTGTGCCATTGATTTTACAAAAATGGAAGTAGTTTTTGCAGGTGCTAATAATCCATTATTGATTATTCGTAATCGAGAATTAATAGAAATAAAAGCAAATAAACAAGCGATAACGGCTGCTGTTGAATATCCTGAAAAGCCTTTTGAAAATCATGTTTTTAAACTACAAAAAAACGATTGTTTGTATATTTTTACAGATGGTTTTAATGATCAATTTGGTGGCGCGAAAGGAAAAAAATTTAAGTACAGTCGATTTAAAGAGTTGGTTTTATCACTTGATAAAGAATCAATGGCAGCGCAAAAAAATATTTTTGAAAAAACTTTTGATGATTGGAAAGGCGATGTAGAACAAGTAGATGATATGTTGGTAATTGGTGTTCGGATTTAAAAATTATTTTATAATAATTCTTCCCAACAAAGCATTGAACCTTTTTTTAGCTTCGTTCAATTGAATGCGTTGAGAAATTAGTTCAAAAATTTTATCGTCCGATTTTTCTTCTTTCAATAAGCGATTATTTTCGGAAAGCATTTTCTCAATTTTTTTTCCTTTCAATGCATAAATAGCTCCCCAAACAGCTTTCTTTAAAAGCATTTCTTCAGTATTTACCAAAATTCCTCTTTTCTCCCAATTCTCACTTAGTTGATAAGGAGTGCTTAAAATATCAATGGTAATTTTTTGGATTTCTTCGTCAGGATGTTGCGTAAAAAAATCGTGTTCAGGAAGCATTTTTTCAACTTCATCAATTTTCACAAACGCAGAAAATATTTTTTGATACACTGGATTTTCAAATAAAATAGCATCAATTTGAAGCTGTTGTTGAATAATTTCAAAAATAGTTGATTCAACAAAAAAATCTTTTCCTTCTTCATCTTTTGCTTCCACCGAAATTTTTTTGCTTCCGTGTGTAATCAAAATTCGTATTAAATCAAATTCTTGATGTTCGCAATTATCAATAAAATATTCGGCAACATTTGTAGGATTATTTTCAACGTATTCTGATGTTGTTTCATTTTCCGGAAGAATATTGTCTTTTTGTCGCTGAGAAATTTTTTTTCGAAAAACTTTGTTGAGTTCATTCAATAAAATTTGCTCTTCAATTTCCATAATTACACTGCATTCTTTCACATACAATGAACGCGTAATTGCTTCCGGAATAATGGCAATGCTGTCAATAATGTCTTTAATTAAAGCGGCTTTTTTTATCGGATCTTTTTTTGCTTCGCTAAACAATAATTTAGTTTTGAAAGCAATAAAATCGGTTGCATTTTCAGCAATAAATTTTTTATATTCTTCGGAAGAAACTTTTTTTGAAAACGAATCCGGATCTTCTCCATTGGGAAACAAAAGCACTTTCACGTTTAATCCTTCTTCCAACACCAAATCAATTCCGCGAAAGCTGGCTTTAATTCCGGCAGCATCGCCATCGTATAAAATAGTAATGTTTTTTGTATATCTCCGAATCAGCCGAATTTGCTCCACTGTAAGTGATGTTCCAGAAGATGCGACTACATTTTCAATTCCAGCTTGGTGCATCGAAATAACATCGGTATAGCCTTCAACTAAAAAACAACTGTCGGTGGCAACCATACTTTTTCGGGCGAAAAAAATGCCGTACAATACCTGACTTTTGTGATAAATATCCGATTCGGGCGAATTAATATACTTGGCTGTTTTTTCGTCTTTTTTCAAAACTCGTCCGCCAAATGCAATTACTTTTCCACTCACATTATGAATCGGAAACATCACTCGACCTGAAAAACGATCGAAAACTTTTTCGTTAGCCGAAGAAATAGTTAAGCCGGTTTGCACTAAATATTCGAGCTTGTAACCTGCTGTAATAGCGGCATCCGTAAATCCTCTCCATTCATCCAAACAATAACCCAACTGAAATTTTTCAATGGTTTCTTTGGTAAAACCGCGCTCTCTGAAATAACTCAATCCAACCGATTTCCCTTCGTCTGTTTGATGTAAATTCTCTGTAAATAATTTCTGAGCAAAAGAAGAAACAATGTATAAACTGTCGCGATTATTATTTTCGATTTGTTGCTCGGCACTTGGTTGCTCTTCATCAATTAGTATATGATATTTTTGAGCCAACATTCGCAATGCTTCCGGATACGAAAGTTGCTCGTGTTCCATTATAAAATTAACCGAATTTCCAGCTTTTCCGCAACCAAAACATTTGTAAATTCCTTTGGCAGGAGAAACAGTAAATGAAGGCGTTTTCTCGTTATGAAACGGACATAAACCTAATAAATTAGCACCTCGCTTTTTGAGCGTAACGAAATCGCCAACCACCTCTTCGATGCGAGCTGTATCAACAATTTGTTCTATGGTTTCTTTTTTTATCAAGCAAAAAAATATTTTTCGAACAACAAATATACGTGTTTGTACAACGTTTTTGAAGGTGTTTTTTGAAGCATTCAAAAATTAGTTTTTTGATACGAAACTTTAATTCATATAAACATTAAAATAAGTGGCATTGTGGTATATTATTTCGTTCATTTTTTTATACTAATAGAAGAAGGCCTGTCGTAATAATGTATTTCAGGCGGCATTAATTCGCCCTTCGGCAGTAAGAAATAACGAATAAAATATTCTCTCATCAAGCAAGAAAATAGTGGGACAAAAAGATGTATGAAAACTATATAATGATTGTTTTTTTTATATACATTACATTTGTAATCAGGAGGAGCACAACCGAAGTCGGTAGGGATACAAACAACAAAACAATCAAATTTATCGAAATCTATTTTCATTTTCGGTACTCCAGAACATCCTTTATAAGTAATCCAATTACTTTGAACGTAGCTGTCAAAACTTTCTCTATTTGTAAAATAAAGTGCAGAATCTTTTGTTTCGTTGTAACTATGAAAGACCTTACCATACAAACCACTCAAACTGACACATTTCCATTGTTCACTTTCAATAATAATGTTATGAGCGGAATCAGGATCGTTAATTAGTACAGTGTCGTGAATCATCGGTATTATTTGCTGTGCCGATAAATTCAACGACAGAAAAAACTGAATAATTATAAAATATAATGTAAAGGGCTTCATAGTAAATGAATTTTTTTGTCAACTCAAAAGTAGTAACTATAGTCCATTTTTCCATAAAAAAGCTACACATCTTCAATTTTCAAATTAATTTCAGTTTATCTTTTCCAAGAATAAGCTAAATTTGTCGCAATGAGTCCTTTAAAAGGTAGGACAAATTAATTTTCAGATATGACGAAACGCAGACTGCGCACAAAAATAATAGAAACATTCAGTAAAAAATCTGTTTGGCAAGTATTGCTTGCCGTTTTGATGCTGTCTTTGTGTTTGTTTTTCGTGAAAAATCAACATTTAGAATTGGTTGCCATTCAAGATAAATTGGAAAATGCCAGTTTGTTTTATGTAGCATTAGGATTGCTGTTTACCATATTTTATATTTTTCTGCAAGGCTTAATGTATCAATTCAGTTTTAAAGCCATTTATCAGCATGTAGATTTAAAAAGTGCTACCATTTTGTTTTTAAAACGAAATGTAGTCAGTGTATTTTTACCTGCCGGAGGTTTTTCATCACTCGCTTTTTTTACCAAACCCATTGAACAAAAAAATGTAACCAAAACGCAAATTCATTTTGCATCGTACATTTACGGACTTTGCGGAATTGTTTCGGTGGCTGTTGTTGCTATTCCAACTTTACTTTATATGCTCTTCAAGCAGAGCATTACTTCCAATGAAATAGTCGCTTTTGGCGGATTAATTTTTCTGATTTTTATTTTAGTATTTGCCGCTTATTCTTTAATGAAAGAAGGATTTGTTTACCGATTAGTCATTCGCTACGTGCCAGATTTGGCAATGATTTTAGATGAATTGAGAAATCAAAAAGTGAGCAAAAAGCAATTTTTACTCGTCAATTTATTTTCACTTTTTATTGAATTTGTAGGTATTGCACATGTATATATTGCGATGCTGGCATTGGGAATTCAGCCATCTATTGAAGCTTCCATTATTGCTTATGTGGTAATGGTGATGCTACTTATTGTTTCTCCGTTTTTACGTGGAATGGGCGCCATCGAAGTTACCATGACTTACACCTTGGTTCAATATGGATTTACTACTGTTACTGCAGCTTCCGTAACATTGCTTTTTCGTTTTTTCGAATTTTGGTTGCCACTTTTATCGGGTGCTGTAACGTTTATTTTAAAAAAAGACAATCTATTGCTGCGCATTTTACCTTCCATAATAATTTTAATTCTCGGTATCATAAATATTGTTTCGGCAATCACACCTTCCATTCCGGCACGTTTGCATTTACTCGAAAGCATTTTGCCTTTAGATGTGATTAATATTTCCAATTTTTTAATCATTGTATTCGGATTTATCCTCATTATTTTATCGATGTATTTATTGAGAGGCGTAAAAACGGCTTGGTGGTTAGCAGTTGTAATTACCGCTTTGTCGGTTTTAGGGCACATCGCAAAAGCTTTTGATTACGAAGAAGCAATATTGGCTCTGATTTCTTGTGCGGCACTTATTTATACAAAAAAACAATATTCCGTAAAACCCGATCCGCGTTTAGCGCGACTCAGCATTACCACTTTTTTAATCACATTTGGAGGCGTTTTTTTATATGGAATTATTGGATTTTATTTCCTCGATAAACGCCATTTTCAAATTGATTTTTCGTGGAAAGAATCTATAAAAGCATTTTTACGAATTTTCTTTTTGTTTGATGCAGGCGCACTTCATCCATACACAAAATTTGGTCGTAATTTTTTATATTCCCTTTATTTCTTCGGCTTTGCAGCTATTTCGTTTGTGCTGTTTAGTATTTTACGACCAATCGTTCAATCTCCGGAAACCGAAGAAAATGAAAATGATGAAGCTCAACAATTAGTAGAAAAATATGGAAAATCATCGCTCGATTATTTTAAAACATATATGGATAAATTCTTTTTTTTCACATCCAATCGTGAAGCTTTTATCTCTTATAAAGTAGGCGGAAATTATGCTATTGTCATGGAAGATCCTGTTTGTGAAACTGCCGAAAAGATGAAAGAAGCGATTGCTGAATTTGAAATTTATTGTAGAGATAATGGATTAAAAGCATTGTATTATCGTGTTCCAGAAACAAGTTTGCCAGTATATACTTCGCTTAAAAAAAAGCATTTAATTATTGGACAAGAAGCTGTTCTTGATTTAAATTCATTTAGTTTACAAGGTGGAAAAATGAAATCTATTCGTAATGCCATTAAAAAAGTAGAAACCTCCGGTTTTCAGTTAAAGATTCATGAACCACCTATAAAAGATGGCGTTTTACAAAAACTTAAACATGTTTCGGACGAATGGTTGCGTGATAATAAACGCGAAGAATTATTTTTTTCGCAAGGTATTTTTGATTTTGAAACACTTAAAATAACGCCTATTCTTACCGTTGAAAATGCCGAAGAACAAGTAGTTGCTTTTGTAAATATTATGCCCGATTTTTATCCGGAAAGCGGCACGTACGATTTAATTCGTAAAACATCCGCAGCACCAAATGGCTCACTCGATTTTTTAATGATCAGCATGTTCGAGTATTTTAAAACAAAAAACGTACGTTACGTAAATCTTGGATTGGCAACACTTTCAGGAATTGAAAAAGGAGAAAACTTTACCGAAAAAACAATGAAATTTGCGTATGAAAATATTCGTTCTTTTTCGCATTACAAAGGCTTAAGAGATTACAAAGAAAAGTTTTTCCCTAACTGGAATAACAAATATTTAATCTACGATAACAGTTACGATTTATTGCAAATTCCAAGTGCCATTTCCAAAATTATGAAAGAATAAATTTAATTCGTTTTCCCCCTTACAAGGGGGTGCCGCAAGGCGGGGGATGTTTTGCAGACAAAACAAATTGAATATCATCTTTAAATGGGGAATTAAAATGAAAAATAAAATAAGAAAAACTTAAATGCAATTTAAAGATGTCATTGGTCAAGAAGCGGTTAAAGCGCGTTTAATAAGTTCGTATAAAAACAATCGAGTAAGTCATGCGCAACTTTTTTTAGGTCCGGAAGGCAGCGGAAATTTGCCTTTAGCTTTAGCGTATGCACAATTTATTTCCTGTACCGATAAACTTGAAAACGATTCGTGCGGAACTTGCAGTTCTTGCGTAAAATATAGTAAAATAGCACATCCCGATTTACATTTAGTGTATCCGATTGCATCTTCCAAAGAGGTAAAAACAAGTGAAGATTTACTTGAAAAATGGCGATCTTATTTTTTAGAAAATCCATATATGAGCCTTTTTCAATGGATAGAACAAGTGGAAGCAGAAAACAAACAAGTGATGATTGGTGCGGAAGAAAGTGCTTCCATTTTAGATAAATTAAGTCTAACCAGTTATGAATCTACTTATAAAATAATGTTGATTTGGATGGCGGAAAAAATGAATATTTCTGCTGGAAATAAATTATTAAAAATTTTAGAAGAACCTGCCGAAAACACGCTGTTTCTATTGGTTTGCGAAAATGAAGAGAATATGTTGCGCACCATTCTTTCGCGCACACAATTGATAAAAATGAAACGACTTTCTACAGATGAAATTTGTGAAGCACTTCAAAAAAATGAAAAGGTAGAACGCTCCGAAGCTGTTCGTATCGCTTTGTTGGCTGATGGAAATTACAATGCCGCTTTACGGTTTTTAAAAGAAGGTGGAAGTAACGAAAATAATTTCGCGCTTTTTCGTGAATGGATGCGAATATGTTTGAAATTTAATGGCGTAAAAGTGATGGAATGGAACAATCAAATAACCGCTTTGGGCAGAGAAGAACAAAAAAACTTTTTGCATTATGTGCTGCATTTGTTGCGCGAATGTATGATGTTCAATTATACCGGAATGGAATTGATGCGAACAGAAAACGAAGAATTAACTTTTGTAAAAAATTTTTCTCCCTTTATTCACGAAAATAATTTGGAGAAATTTATTGACGAAATAAATAGCGCGTGTTTACAATTGGAACGAAATGCAAATCCAAAATTATTATTTACCGATTTAGCATTTAAAATCAATGAATTGCTCAACATAAAAAAAGCATAACTTTGGACATTAAAAAAATATCTTAAAAATATAAAATCATGGGATGCGGAGGTTGTTCAACAGGAAGAGGTTGCAGTACTGCTACAAGCGGAATTCCTACGGGCTGCAATAATAACGGTTCGTGCGGAACAGGTGGCTGTAACAAACTGAATGTGTTTGATTGGCTTGCCAATATGGAATTACCTAAAGGTCAGCCGAAAAACGAATGTGTAGAGATTAGGTTTAAAAACAGCCGAAAAGAATTTTTCAGAAATGTGAATGATTTGTCACTTGCTG
>DATLTG010000454.1:0-5445 GCA_035533735.1 Bacteroidia bacterium | reverse complement strand
TATACTGGTGCGATTATTTATAGACCAGGTAGTTGGTTTAAATTCTTTTTCTAAATCTTTCATCTGAAAATAATTTTTTCGGTAATCTGTTTTTAATATTTTACAACATCTCCCTGATTCAATCCTTCGTAACCAACGCTTATGAGTTTATCTCCAGCACTCAGTCCTTTTAGCACTTCCACCGTTCCATTGTAATTTTTTCCCATAACAATGGCTTGTTTTTGAGCAATCAATTTTCCATTTTTTTCTGTTGCGATGTAAACGTAATTTCCATCTTCTGTTGATTGTATTGTGTTTACAGGAACTGTTATGGCAGCAGCCGAACGATAATCTGCAATTTTTAAAACAGCAATCATATTTGGATGATAATTTACATTGTTGGATGGTAATTTAACTTCCACATCAAAAGATCTGTTGAGTGGATTTATTACTTTCGATACATAATTTACGGTGCTTGTAATTTGAGTTTTTAAATCGGGAAACATAACAATAACACTGTCGCCTTTATGTACTTTCGAAATATAACTTTCGGCAACATTGCCTACCACTTTTAATTCGGATAAATTAACCACGCGAATGGTTTGTATTCCGGGCATTACTGCTTGTCCAAGTTTAATATCAATTTCATCAACAGTGCCGTCAATAGGCGATTTCAATTGCGACATATCTTCTTGTTGCTGCAATGTATTTAATTTTTTTACCAACGATTCATAGTTATTTTTTGCACTTAAATATTGTACTTCCGTACCAATTTTTTGATCCCATAAATTTTTCTGTTTTTGATACATGGTATTTGCAAAATCTTTTGCCGTTTCCAATTCTTGAATATTTTGTTGTATAACAGCATCATCTAATTGCGCCAAAACTTGTCCTGTTTTTACTTCATCTCCATTATTCACTAAAATTTTAGCAACTACACCAGCAGTTTGCGAACTAACATTTATATCTTGTTTTCCATCCACACTTGCTTGCACTTCTACAAAATGTGTAAATACAGAAGGTTGTAAAGTGGTAACTGCCACAAATTTTGCTTTTGCATTAGTAGAATCTCCTTCCGCCAAACGAATGGATGTTTGTAAAACACCAATTTGCGAATTCAAGGAATCTACTTTGATTTGAAGTTTTGCTAATTCGGCTTTTTGTTTTTCCAACGTTTTGTTTTTATTTCCTGATGAACAGGCTGCTAAAACTGATATTGCTGCAAGTGCGAAAATTATTTTTTTCATTTTTTTAGTTATGTGCTTTGTTTTTCTGTGATAAATTATCTTGTTTTTAATAACGTTCCTTCTGATTTTTGTAATTCTATTTTTGCAATAATAGCATCATAAAGCGCGCTGTAATAATTTGTTTGTGCTTCTTTTAAAGATGTTTCCGCAGTTATCAATTCGATGTTTGAACCAACTCCTTGCTCGTATTTTTTCTTTGCAACATTATCTACATTTTCAGCCAACGAAATATTTTTTTTCTGAATATCTAAACTGGAAGCGGCATTTTGCAAATTTATTTGAGCATTATTCATTTGAAAATCGATGCTTTGTTGTAAAGCATTCAAATTATTTTTAGCTTGTAAAACACCAAGTGCCGATTCTTGTGCTTGAAAATGTCTTTGAAATCCATCAAAAATAGGAATACTAATTTTTAAGCCAACAAATTGAGTGGGATACCAAGGTTGTCCGCCTTGCAAAATATTAAATTCATTGCGTTGCGCTTGTTGCGAAAAAGATCCATATAATACTACAGAAGGCAAATAATCAAAATGATTTTTTTTCAATTGTAATTGCGCTATTTTTAATTGTGTTTGCGAAAGAGCATATTCAACACGATTGCTGTAATTAAAATTTCCGGAAGTTTGTGCAGGTGGCGTAAAATCAACGGCTCCCAAACTATCAGTTAGCGATAATTGTTGGTTTTGATTCATACCCATTTGGTATTTTAATAGCCCATAACTTAATTGAATTAATCGATCTGTTTTTTCTTTTTCTACCAACGTATTATTATAAGTAACGGTAATTCTATCCAAATCAATTTGCTCAGCAAAACCGTTATCAAACATTACTTTAGTTTCTTTCTGTAAACTTTCCAAACGATCAATATTTGCAGTAATTAATTTCAATTGTTCTTGACTTACCAAAACAGAATAATACGCTTTTGTAACGGCTTCCGCCACATCAATTTTAGTGCGCTGCGTGTTTATTGTAGATAATTCTTTGTACACTTTTGCGGCTTGTAATCCAACCAAATAACTGCCGTCAAAAACAATTTGCGAAGCGTCAATTTCTCCTGTTGCATTGTATTTTGTTCCGAACTTTAATCCTACAAAAGTTCCAGGAGGTCCGCCAAAAAATTCACCAGGAATTAATTGTGTAGGTATTTCCAAAAAATCTTTTGCATCTAAATCTCCATTTATTTGTGGTAATCCGATGCCTCGTATTTCTTTTACTTTTTGATCAGCAATTTGTTCATCGTATTGAGAATTAATAATACTCGATTGATGTTGCAGCGCATAATCAATACTTTGCTGAAGCGAAAAAGCGTAATTGGTTGTGTCTTTTGCTTGCTGAGCAAATGCACTGTTCGCCATTATTCCGAAGCCAAGCAATAGTGTAAATATGTTTATTTTAAATATCTTCATTGTAAAAAAATTATTTTTTAGATAGCGTTTTCAATCATCATTTTTTTATACCTGGTAATGAGTTTATGCCCTTTTATAGTGGTAATTCCATGTAAAAAATGATTCAATAATTCCAATTGCACTTCTTTCAAATCAAATTTATTAGGATCATATATGGATGGTGTTGATGCCATTTCTACTTCTTCCAAACGAAGACGAACCAACACTTTTATATTAATTTCATTTCTGTACAAACCCTGTTCAATGCCTTTTTTAAGATTATCTTCCATCAATTTGGAAATATTTTTTTCTTTAAAATTTTTAAATAATTGCCAAGCTTCCGGATGATATTTTTGTAAATCATAAACCACCGTTGGATTCATTTGCGCAAATGCTACACTAATTTGATGCATCATTCCCACCATTTCAAAAACAGCATCTTTTGAATTTTTGGCAAGCATTTCACATTCACAAATATTATTTTTAAAATGAGCCGATGTTAAAGCTAACACAATCTCATTTTTATTACTGTAATAATTATAAATTGTTTTTTTCGACATGGAAAGCTGTTTCGCAATGTCGTCCATGGTTACACTTTTAATTCCGTATTTAAAAAAAAGCTCAACAGCAGTTTGTAATATATTTTCTTCGGGTGTCATGTTTTTTAAATTTCGCGACAAAACTATGGAAACTATTTTTGTTTTACAAGTTTCCTTGAAAAAATATTTTCAAGACGTAAAAAACGTTACCAGAAAATTCTCTTCATCGTTTTAATGGAACCTCTCTCCTTTTTCTAACATCTCCAAAATTATTTTCATCCGTTTATCGCGCGTTTCCTTTTTCTTGGCTGTTTGTAAGCGAAACGCAATGGCATATTGATTGGCTTTATTGAGTGTTTTGAAAAATAGTTCAGCTTTTTTAATTTTAGCTAATGCACTCAAAAAATCTTCCGGAATAAGCATTTTACTTGGCGAAGAATATGCTTTTTCCCATCTGCCATCGGCTTTTGCCGCTTCAACAGTTTTTATGCCTGCATGTGTCATTTTTCCTTCTTTACTGAGTCGTGCAATGTGTTCGGTATTTATTTTTGACCAAATACTTTTGGCTCTTCGAGGAGTAAATTTTTGCAACCACGATTGCGCATCATATTTCTTTTTTTGCCCATCAATCCATCCATAACAAAGTGCCACATCTAACGCTTCTGGATAAGTAACTGTTTTTTCGTTCGAATCTTTTTTGAAAATTTTAAGCCAAATGCCATTTGAGTTAGCATAATTTTTCGCCAGCCATATTTCCCATTTTTTGGCAGAAACAAATTCTATAATTGGTATTTCAGTTTTGGCGGACAAAGAATTATTTTTCAAATTTTTTTTTCTGTCAGCAAAAATAAAAAAAATAATTCCAAGCCAATTTACATTGAATACGAAATTTTGCATTGCTATTTTTCCATTTACAATTTCCTGTTAAATTGTACCTTCGCACACTTTATCAAAAAAAATGTTTACCAAAGAATATCTTAGTCATCACAAAAAAACAGCTTCATTAGCCTACCCACTTTGTCTTAGTCAGTTAGGACAAATTATGGTGGGAGTTGTAGATACCGCTATGGTTGGGCATCTCGGAACTATTCAGCAAGCTGCGGTTGCACTTGCTAACAGCGTTTTTATGGCGATACTTGTTTTCGGAATTGGCGTTTCGTACGGCATTACGCCTTTGGTAGCCATTGCCGATAGCCACAAAAACGAAAAAGAATGTGCGCATTTATTAAAAAACGGGTTGTTGGTAAATGTATTTACCGGCATCGTGCTTTTTATTTTTTTATACCTCGCTACACCATTAATGAAAAATCTTGGAGAGCCTACTCATATTGTTAGTCTGGCTATTCCATTTTTTTCTGTGTTGTTATTTTCTATGATTCCATTGAGCTTTTTTTTCTCGTTTAAACAATTTGCCGAAGGACTTTCGCGAACACGCATCGCAATGTTAATAAGTGTTGCCGGAAATATTGTAAACATTATTCTGAATTATATTTTCATTTTTGGGAAATGCGGAATGGCTCCGATGGGAATTATGGGTTCGTGTTGGGCAAGTTTTATATCTCGCGTTTTTATGGCAATCGGAATGTTTTTGTACGTTTTTTACGATGCGTATTTTAAACCATATTGGAAAAATTTTTTTTCGGACGAAGCTTCTTTTTCAATGCCATTGATTCGAAAAATACTTGGCATTGGCATCCCAACTGGATTTCAATTTGTATTTGAAGTGGCTACTTTTGCGATAGCAGCTATCATGACCGGTTGGATAGGCGCTGTTCCTTTAGCAGCACATCAAATTGCGTTAAGTATTGCCGCCATTACTTATATGGTGGCAAGCGGTTTAGGCGCAGCTGCGTGCGTTCGCATCGGAAATCAGTTCGGACTTAAAAGCAAAAAAAATATGCATCAAGTAGGATTTAGCGCGTATTTTATGGTGATTTGTTTTATGCTGTGCAGCGCGATTTTATTAATTTTATTACGCAACATTTTGCCTATTATTTTTACGAATGATCCGAAAGTAATTGCTGTTTCTTCTTCCTTATTGGTAATAGCAGCCTTTTTTCAATTATCCGATGGAATACAAGTAGTTGGTTTAGGCTTGTTAAGAGGAATGAAAGATGTGAAAATACCTACTCTCATTACGTTTATTGCCTATTGGGCAATTGGATTGCCTTGCAGTTATGTATTAGCTTTTAAATTTGGATTAGGCGTACAAGGTGTTTGGTACGGACTTTTATTGGGTTTAACAGCATCAGCAGGACTTTTATTTTTGCGTTTCCGACACGTTTTAAAAAGTAT
>DATLTG010000453.1:0-2763 GCA_035533735.1 Bacteroidia bacterium | reverse complement strand
CTAGAAAAAAAAGTTTCTGAGTATAAATCTGATTTATTAAATGAGAATATTTCTTTACAAGAGTTTTTCACAAAATGGAATTCTTACGAAAAGCAATATCCTCAAATATTTAAAAAATAATATAAAGGAATTAAAATTATGAACGATAATAATATAAACAGTACACTTGACGAGATCAAAAAGGATATTACCTCGGCAAACACTCAGGGTGTTGCGGGTAATACAGGTCTTTCAAGACAAGATTTGAGTTCTTCGCTTGTTAAATTAACAAACCGGGGTACTCCTTTAAGAGATAAATTAAAAAGAAAACAAGGAAATGGATTAGCACATTCTTGGAATTTAAGAAGCGCCTTAGGTTTAGGTGCTAACAATCCGAAGGATATGTTTTACGCCGAAGATACACTTCCTTCAGTCTCAACAGCTACTTACTCTCAAAAGAGTGCAAATTATAAGTTAATTGGAGATACAGTTATAGTTTCAAGTTTTGCAATTGCAGCAGGAAGATCCTATATTGACTTATTAGCTGAATCAACTGAATCAGCAATGAGAACAGTTATACAGTCTGAAGAATGGGCAATCTTTAATGGTGACTCAACCGTTACAAATGATAACGGGGTAAGTTCTTTTGATGGTTTATCAAAACAAATAAGTACAAATGTGGTTTCTCTATCAGGAGCTTTAACAGGTACTGACCCATTAGATGAAGCAATTGAATTGATAAGAATTCAGGGTGGTGGAATGGGTAATTTAGCAATTTATTGTTCTTTCGGAATACAAAGAAAAATAAATCAATTACAACAGGCATCAGGTGATTTCAGATATTTTGTACAAGCAAAAGATTTAGGTAATACAGTATGGGGAGCAAATGTCTCAATGTACCAATCTACAGTTGGAGCAATTCCATTAGTGGGAGACTTCTTTGTAAATCCTGCTACACCTTATCCTTACAGTAATGCAGGTTCATCGGCAGCAGCAGGAGCATCATCTTCTAATATATATATATTAGATCTTGATTACCTTGCAATGGTTGATTTAAAACCTATGGGATTAGAGGATTTAGCAAAAATTTCTGATAATGAAAGAAAAATGGTAAATGAATATACGGTATTAGAAGTTACTGCTGAACCTTGGATGGCAGCAATTACAGGTGTTACAGAACCAACAGCTTAAACTTAATAAGTTGTGAATAAAAAAGAGTAAATTTTAGGGCTGGTTTATACTCTTTCCAGCCCTTTATTTTTAAAAAATGAGACTTAAAGTTTTAAATGACAAAATAAAGTGGGTATCATCAAATGGATTAATCAAAGTACCAGATGATAAAATTATTAATTTACCATTTAAAGATTCACTTAAATTCGTCGGTAATAGTCCAAATGATTTTTCATTAATAAGATATGAAAAGTCTGATTTTGATAAATCAACCTGGACAGAAAAAGAAAAGACCTTGTTTTGGAGCGGATGTAAAGCTCATAGCGTTAACGGGTTTGGGTACACTACTTACGAATTTGTAAGAGCAATTTCAAAAAAAATAAATATTTTTACAGGTTTTGGGGATATTGTTGAATTTGATATTGAAAAATCATTCCTTGATTTAATAAAAAAAGAGAATCCTTTTGAAAAGTGTGTGGCATTAATACATGATGTACCTCACCGCTCAAGAGATATATCATCTCATCCTATAGTTGGTTTATATACAACTTATGAAACAACGGGAATTAAAAAAGAATGGGCGGCAAAAGTTAACGAATATGATTTTTTAGTACTAAACTCTAAGTTTTTAATTAATACTTTTAAAAATAGTGGAGTTACAATTCCTATTTCATATGTACCCTTAGGTGTAAATAAAAATGAATATCCCTTATTTGATAGAGTTAAATATTATTCAAAAAATAAAGATGATGGGAATTTTATGTTTGGGACATATGCTCAAATGACAAAAAGAAAAGGAGTTGATGTTGCAATTAAAGCATTTTTAAAAACATTCCCTAAATATAAATATCCTAATGTTTATTTTTATGTAAAATCAACTTATCCAATCAAATTATGGGAGGATATGTCTGATGATAGAATAATACAAGAACATGTTATATTATCCAGAAAATCATTAAATGAAAAATTAAAAAGTATTGATTGTTTTGTATTCCCAACACGAGGTGAAGGGTTTGGATTACCTGTTATTGAAGCCATGTCAACAGGATTGCCAGTTATTGTAACAAATTGGGGTGGTACTGCAGAGTTTATAAATGAAAATATTGCCTATCCACTTGATTTTAAAATGGTAAAAAATGAAATAATGTGTGAAAAGATTGAAGATAATACGGGTGATATGGCAGAGCCTTCTTTAGATCATCTGTGCGAATTAATGATGAAAGTTTATCAAAATAAAAATGAAGCTTATAAAAAAGGAGTAAAGGCTTCAAATTATGTTCAAAGATATTGGAGTTGGGATTTGTCTGCCGATAAGATGATTAATACAATTGATTCATTTCTTAAAAAATCAAACTTTGTATAATTTTATATAAATTTTGATTATAAAATAAATGTCACAATTAGGTGTTACACCAACTGGAAATCCTCCAGTACAACCAGCACACATCCCTTGGTTAACAGATGCTCAATATATCAATTATCCAACTGGAACTGGAATAACATCATCTTCAACCCTTTATACAACAGGCACATTAACAAATATGTGTGCAATGGCTTGTGAATATATAGAAAATTATTGTGGAAGATATTTTTCTTCTCAAACTGGAATTGATG
>DATLTG010000452.1:0-3687 GCA_035533735.1 Bacteroidia bacterium | reverse complement strand
CACTAACCAACTGAAATTAACAGCAGCAGACGGCAAAAAATACAAGTCCGATATACTGGACTACAACGGCATTATTGCTTTGGGCAAAACTTTTCCAAGTAAAAAAGCAAATCGGTTTATAGATTGGTTTACCTTCAGCGATGAAAGTTTAGATGGCAAAAGCAAAACAAAAGCGTATGCCATGTTTGAAAGCAGTTTTATCAAGAGCATAGAAGTTGGCACAACCAATGGGTTACAACAAATACACGCTTATTTGTTTGGCGGCTTGTATAATTTTGCAGGACAAATCAGGCAAAAAAATATTTCAAAAGGTGGTTTTCAATTTGCTGTATCACGCTTTTTGGGCAACACCTTAAAGCAAATAGAAACCATGCCCGAAACTACATTTGACGAAATCGTAAACAAATATGTAGAAATGAACATTGCACACCCGTTTATGGAAGGCAACGGCAGAAGCACCCGAATATGGTTTGATTTGATACTAAAAAAACGCCTGAAAAAATGTGTGGATTGGAGTAAAATAAGTAAACAGGATTATATGAATGCAATGATGCTAAGTCCGACAAAAAGCAGTGTTCTAAAAAAACTGTTGAACAACGCTTTAACCAACAAAATAAACAACCGTGAAATGTTTATGAAAGGAATAGACTATTCCTATTACTACGAAGAGAATAGTTGAAAATGGAAAATGGAAAGTTGAAAATGATAGAAAAAAAAGAAAATATAGTGATGAATAAGTCGTATGCTTTTGCGTTACGGATTATCAAACTATACAAACATTTAATAGCTGAGCAAAAAGAGTATTTATTGTCAAAACAAGTTTTGAGAAGTGGAACTGCCATTGGTGCATTAGTAAAAGAAGCTGAACACGCCCAATCAAAAGCCGATTTTATCAATAAAATGAATAGTACTTTGAAAAAAGCAAATGAAACCGAATATTGGTTAATGCTTCTAAAAGACAGTGATTATTTGGATGAAAAAAGTTTTTCGTCTATTTATATTGATAGTATTGAATTAATAAAACTATTAGCAAGCATCGTGAAAACATCAAAAGAATCTTTAAATAAATAATGGAAGCAACAAACATTTTCAACTTTCAATTTTCCAATTTCAATTGTTATGAATGAAGCAGAAACAAGAGCAGAACTCATTGACCCGAAGTTAAAGGCTTGCGGTTGGGGCGTTGTAGAAGGCTCAAAAATCCTTCGTGAATACAACATTACTGCTGGCAAAATACAAAGTGGTGGTGTTAGGTCTAAAAAAATTATTGCCGATTATATTTTAGTTTATAAAGGCATTAAATTGGCTGTTATTGAAGCTAAAAGTGATGAATTGGAAGTTGGTGAAGGTGTGGCTCAAGCAAAGCTCTATGCCCAAAAATTAAACTTGAAAACTACATTCAGTACCAACGGAAAAGAAATTTATAATATCAATATAGAATCAGGAAAAGAAGGCTTAGTTTCAAACTATCCAACACCTGATGAATTGTGGAATAAAACATTTGCCATAGAAAATGAATGGAGAGAAAAATTTAGTGCTATTCCATTTGAAGATAAAAGCGGTACTTGGGACTTACGTTATTATCAAGAAATAGCGATAAATAACACATTAGAAGCCGTTGCAAATAATAAAGAACGTATTTTATTAACCTTAGCAACAGGCACTGGAAAAACAGCCATTGCTTTTCAAATTGCTTGGAAATTATTTCAAACACGTTGGAATTTGTCTTCGACAGGCTCAGCCACCAATTATGTGGCACGCAGATCTCGAATTTTATTTTTAGCAGATAGAAACATTTTAGCTGACCAAGCATTTAATGCTTTTTCAGCGTTTCCAGAAGATGCTTTAGTTCGCATTAAACCAACTGAAATAAAGAAAAAAGGAATTGTACCAACTAACGGAAGTATTTTCTTTACCATATTTCAAACCTTTATGAGTGGCAAAGACAAAGAAGAAAAACCAGTTCCTTACTTTGGTGAATATCCAAAAGATTATTTTGATTTTATTATAATTGATGAGTGCCACAGAGGAGGTGCAAATGATGAAGGAAACTGGAGAGGAATTTTAGAATACTTTTCTCCAGCCGTTCAATTGGGTTTAACAGCAACACCAAAACGTAAAGATAACGTTGATACTTATAAATATTTTGGTGAACCTGTTTATATCTATTCACTCAAAGAAGGTATCAACGATGGATTCCTAACTCCTTTCAAAGTAAAACGAATTAAGACCACGCTTGACGATTATATTTATACAAGTGATGACCAAATTGTTGAAGGTGAAATTGAAGAAGGTAAAACATATAAAGAAACTGATTTTAACCGTAAAATTGAGATAATGGCAAGGGAAGCAAAACGTGTTAAAATTTATATGGACGAAGCCAATCAAAAAGAAAAAACTATTATTTTTTGTGCCACTCAAGACCACGCAGCAGCCGTTCGTGATTTGGTAAATCAATACAAAAAAAGTACAGACACTAATTATTGTGTACGTGTTACTGCCAATGAAGGCGAAATTGGCGAACAATTTTTGAGAGAATTTCAAGACAATGAAAAAACAATTCCAACTATTTTAACAACCTCACAAAAACTTTCAACTGGTGTTGATGCAAGAAACATTCGCAACATTGTTTTAATGCGTCCCGTAAACTCCATGATAGAGTTTAAACAAATAGTAGGTAGAGGAACACGTTTGTTTGATGGTAAAGAGTTTTTTACCATTTATGATTACGTAGATGCTTTTCATCATTTTGCAGACCCTGAATGGGATGGAGAACCTTTAGAGCCTGAAACAAATATTGTAAAAGAACCGAAAGAACCTTATAAACCAAAAGAACCAAAAAATACTGAAGTCAGAGAAAAACGGCAACGCATTAAAATTAAATTAAGGGATGGAAAAGAACGTGAAATACAACACATGATTTCTACTTCTTTTTGGAATACTGATGGCAACCCAATTTCGGCAGAAGAATTTTTAAATAATCTGTTTGGCGAATTGCCTAACCTTTTTAAAAGTGAAGAAGAATTAAGGACTCTTTGGAGTAATCCGATAACAAGAAGAACTTTGTTAGAGAAATTATCCGAAGCAGGCTTTGGCAAAGAAGAATTAACAACTTTACAAAAACTTATTGATGCTGAAAAAAGCGATTTATTTGACGTATTGGAATATGTATTCAACAGCGATTTCAAGCCAATGACAAGGGAAGCAAGAGTAGCAGCAGCACAAGCAACAATTTTTGCATTGCTCAATGACAAACAAAAAGAGTTTATAGAATTTGTTTTGAGTAAATATGTTGAAACAGGTGTTGAAGAACTTGACCAAGAAAAATTACCAGTCTTACTTCAAAATAAATATCAATCGTTAGAAGATGCAAAAGAAATTTTAGGAGATGTTGCAAATATTAGCTCCTTATTTATTGAATTTCAACAGCATTTATATCAACAGAAAGTAGCGTGATATTTTAGACCAAATTTTTATTGGGAAAATTTAAATTGTAAAAAAAATGGTTATTTGCTATCTTATACAGGCTTTTAAGCCATGTAATATTCTAAATTTTGTCATTAATTGGTTCGATAATCGTACCTTAGAGTACCCTACAAAAAACTAAAAAAATTATTTTTTTACTTGACTTTCGAGTGCGTCAATAATAAGTTCTTTTTGATTTAATTCGGCTTTCAACTTTTCTAT
>DATLTG010000451.1:0-6667 GCA_035533735.1 Bacteroidia bacterium | reverse complement strand
TGTTTATTTAATTCTACTAAATGTTTTATTTCAGCCTGAAGCGTTGTTCGCTCCTTAGATTCAGCTTTATAGGAATCATCTACTTTCTTTTCAAAAGCTGTAATTTTTTCTTTCAGCGGATTTAAAATAATATCGAGATTGGTTTTATTTTGTTCCGTAAATCGTTTCGATTTATCTTCCAAAATTTTATTTGCCAGATTTTCAAACTCAGCAGAAAATTTCTTTTGGATTTCTTCCATTTCCGCTTTCTGAGTGGAAAGTTTTTCATTCATAGAAACAAATTCAGCTCTTGCTTTTGCAATAGTCATATTGGCAGCGTTCACTTTTTCTCTTTCAGTTCTAATTTCGGAAATCAAATTTTCTCGTTCTTTTTCTAAATCAGAAACTTTGTCTTCAAATCTTTCTTTCAGTGAAGTCTTGTCTTGCTCTTTCAACAGTTTTTCTGTTTCGAGATCATTAATTCTTTTTTGAAATTCATCCAAGTCTTTATTGGAATTTTTTTTACTCTTTAGAAATAAAAAAGCCAAGACAAAACCAATTAATAAGCCGATAAATAAATAGAGCAGATTCATTTTAAAATTTGTGTAGGGATAAAAGTAAATATTTTTCCGCGAATCATCATTTCAAAATCAATAATCAAAAAAGAGTGTTCCTTTTCTATCAAAATAAAACATCCTTTTATAAAAATTATCATTTCCTCTTTCGTTTTTACGAGAAGGCAACATCAATTGTCCATAACCATTTGAAAAACAATTTCCATCAGAAACAGATTCATATCTAATAGGAACAATAATTTGTCCTTTTTTATCTATAAATCCAAATCTGGAAGTATCATTTTTGTCGGTCATAACTTCAGCAAGTCCTTCGTTGAAATAGCCGCCATAATAATAATGAAAAGATGTTACGGCTTCTCCTTTTTTGTTGATGTATCCGCTAGTATTTTCTGAATCAGTTAAAGCAACACAGGCGTAACCTTCTGAAAATTCGGCAGCATCTGAAAACTTAAATGGAATAACAACTTTGCCTGTTGAATCTACATATCCCCATTTACCATTTTTTTCAACGCCACAATAGCCTTCATCGAAAAAATTTATTCTATCATAAATCCAAGGTATTATTTCATCGCCTTTAAAGTTGATGAATCCCCATTTAGATTTTTTATTTACCCAAACACCAAATTTATTTACTTCAATTCCAACATCATCAAATTTAGGACGTATAACAAAATCACCTTTTGTATTAATAAAACCCCAGTGTCCATTTATTTTCACTGCGCAATAGCCATTTTGAAAATCTTTTACTTCATCAAACCGAGGCTGAATAACAATATTAAAATTAGTATCTATAAATCCCCATTTACCATTTTCTGTGCAACCTGCTAAACCATCGCCAAAGTCTTTGATATCATCATCAAATATTTTTTTTGAAAACAATCCTTTACTTACATTATAAAGTTGCTCTCGTTTTTCAAACAATCCATTTTCAAACACAATTGATGTGTCACTTTTGTAGGTAGTATCAGCCACATAATATTCAACTATTCCGGAGTCATCGGACAAACCTAAAGTACGATATTTATTAGAATATTTTTGAAAGTCATCCATTGAAATTAAATATTTAGCTGTTTGATTCCCGTTACTCCTGTCACGAGTAATCATATAATTATCATTTTTAAAAACAATGTGATTTAACTCGTAAGCATATTTTTTACTATTGCTGAGCTTATAATTTATTACACAAAAAATATTTGAATTTCCTGTTGCATAAATGGAATAATTGGTATCAGGAATTAGTATTTGTCCGTAAGTATTAATCAATCCAACTTTACCATTATCAACTATAATAACCTTATCAGGATAATAGTCTTCAAAATAATCACACTTTGTTTGATAAATTATTTTTTCATGTTTGTCAATAAGCCTTAATTCTCCATTGGTCAGAACTACCGCATTTCCGGACATAAAAAAGAAACTTACTTTATCATATTTGGGTTGTATTACGACTTTTTTTGTGCTGTCACAATATCCCCATAAATCTCCTTTCCTATATGGAATAAGTCGCTGTCCGTTGGCGATGCAGGAAATAAATATAGTAAAGATAAAAATAGCTGCTCGCATTATAAAGAGTTAATTGACAATTTCGTTTTTGAAATTCAGAGAATTATAATGTCAATAATAAAAAATAAATTCCGGCAAATTTCCTAAAATGCAACCATTTGATGTTCTATTTTTCTGTTTCTATCAATACAATTTCGGATATTTTTGCGGATTACTTTCGTACATCATTTCGTACACTTTTTCAAAAACATCTTCTACATTGGGTTTTGAAAAATAATCTCCATCCGAACCATAAGCTGGGCGATGTTCTTTGGCAGCAAGTGTTTTCGGATCGGAATCTAAATACAAATATGCTTTTTGTTCTTCCAACACTTTTTGCATCATATACGCACTCGCTCCTCCAGGAACATCTTCATCTAAAAACAACACACGATTTGTTTTTTTAATGGACTCAACAATGGAATGATGAATATCAAAAGGAAGCAACGTTTGCACATCTATAATTTCAACCGAAATACCATTTTCTGACAATTGCTTTGCCGCTTCTAAGGCAATGCGACAAATAGAACCATAGGTTACAATGGTAACATCATTTCCTTCTGTTAAAATTTCAGGAATGCCTAAAGGTGTTTTAAATGTACCCAGATTAATCGGTAATTTTTCTTTCAAACGATAACCGTTTAACGGTTCAATAATAACAGCAGCATCATCAGAAGCCAATAATGTATTGTAAAATCCGGCAGCTTGTGTTAAGTTGCGAGGCACACAAACATATATTCCGCGCAAAGCGTTAATTATCATTCCCATTGGAGAACCGGAATGCCAAATTCCTTCCAAACGATGTCCGCGTGTACGAATAATTACAGGTGCTTTTTGTTTGCCTTTTGTGCGGTATTGCAGCGTTGCCAAATCATCACTTATAATTTGTATCGCATATAAAAAATAATCCAAATATTGAATTTCAGCAATTGGTCGTAAGCCTCTCATCGCCATTCCTATTGCTTGTCCAATAATAGTTGCTTCTCGAATTCCAGTATCAAAAACTCGGTTTTCTCCATACTTTAATTGCAATCCTTCCAAACCTTGATTTACACCTCCAATTTTTCCGGAGTCTTCGCCAAACACTTGCACAGAATGATTATTAGCAAGTATGGCGTCAAAATTATCTCGCAATACTTCACGTCCATCTGCTAATTTTACTTCTTCCGAATATTCTGGTTTTACTTCTTTCACGTTTAATGCTGCCAACGGAGATTCGCTGTATAAGTGAGAACTGAAGCGTTCGTAATTAGTAGTTTTAAATTCTTCCACCCAATCAACTAAAGATTTTTTAGCTTCATTATTTTCGTTTCGAAGCAATCGCAAAACTTTTCTTGCAGCAGATACAATATCTTTTCGAGAAGGATCAATTGTTGCGTTCAAATCTTCTTTTATTTTCGAGATAAAATTGGCATTTTCACTCTGCGAAGCAATCTTATCAAACAAAGTAGAAACAGTAGCCATTTCTGATTTAATAGGATCGCAAAAAGATTTCCAAGCTGCATTTTTAGCTTCACGAACTGCTTTTTTAGCATTTTCTTCAATCTCCGAAAGTTCATTTTCGGTAGCAATTGCTGATTTTAAAATCCATTCGCGCATTTTTTTTATGCAATCAAAATCAATTTCCCATTGCAAACGTTCTTTACTTTTATAACGCTCGTGCGAGCCGGAAGTAGAATGTCCTTGCGGCTGCGTCATTTCATCCACATGAATTAAAACCGGAATATGGTTTTCGCGACAAAGCGCAATCGCATTTTGATACGTTTCGCATAAAGCTGCATAATCCCAGCCTTTTACTTTAAAAATTTCGTAACCAGCTTTGTTTTTATCGCGCTGAAATCCTTTCAGTGCTTCAGAAATATCTTCTTTTGTAGTTTGATATTTTTTAGGAACAGAAATTCCATGTCCATCATCCCAAACAGAAATTGCCATTGGCACTTGCAAAACTCCTGCTGCATTAAAGGTTTCCCAAAAAATTCCTTCGGAAGTACTTGCATCTCCAATTGTTCCGAAAGCTACTTCATTACCTTTGTTGCTGAATTTTTCAAATTCATTTGCTTGTAAATTTTTATCGTTACGATAGGTTTTGGAAGCCAAAGCGAGCCCTAAAAGTCGCGGCATTTGTCCGCCTGTTGGCGAAATATCAGCAGAAGAATTTTTTATTTTCGTTAAATCTTTCCAAGATCCATCTTCATTTAAACTGTGCGTAGCGAAATGTCCTCCCATTTGTCTGCCAGCAGACATCGGCTCTTTCGCATGATTTGTATTTGCATATAATCCCGAAAACCATTCTGTTAAAGTTAAATTTTCAGTAGCAAACATAAAGGTTTGATCGCGGTAATAACCCGAACGAAAATCTCCTTCGCGAAAAGCTTTTGCCATCGCAATTTGCGCCACTTCTTTGCCATCACCAAAAATTCCAAACTTTGCTTTTCCCGTCAATACTTCACGTCTGCCAAGCAAACTGGCTTCGCGACTTTCATTTACAATTCTGAAATCATTGAGTACATTCTTCTTAAATTCTTCAAATGAAAGCTCGTCTTTCGCAGATTTTTTTTTCACATCATCTGTTTTTCCCATGCTGTTTTTTCTCCTCTAATTTTTTCTGATTAGGACAAATATAATAAAAAACATATTTCGCAATTTTTTTCAGTACAATTGTTCGATAAGAAACATAAAAAATGCGTTAAAAAATAATTTCCATTTTCGGCAGTTATTGTGCAGTTATTGAAATCGATAATTTCTTAAATTTGTGCATTTATTTAACTCCAAAATGTCTTTCAAAAAAATATTTTTTTGTTTCTTAGTTTTAAATTTCGCTTGCTCGAATAAAGGATTTTCCTATCAAACAACTGTCGCTCCTACAACAACTCCAGCCGAAATAACAGTTACTGGAACTATCACTTCTGATGATATTATGGCACCTTTAGTTAATATAATGGTCATAAATAAACGAACTTCAACAGGCGAATTTGCTAACGTTGATGGCACTTTTAGTATTTCTATTTACAAAACAGACACCTTACTTTTTACGGCTCAAGGTTATACTATTCAAAAAATTTGTTTGAAAGATTCGGTTACGAAACCGAGTTACAAAATTGCTGTACACTTACATAAATTGGAAGTTGCCTTACATACTGTAAATATTTTTCCGATAAAATCATTAGATGAAGTGCAAAAAGAAATCAATGAATTTCACGATTACAAACCTTACGATTTAACTGGAATTAGTGCCATTTCAAGTCCAATTACGGCACTTTATGAGCGTTTCAGTAAATTTGAACGTTCCAAACGAGAAGTGGCTGCTTTAGAACATCAAGATCAAAAAGATGAAATTTTAAAAGAACTTTTCCGAATTTATGTGAAATCGGATATTATTCAGTTAAACGAAAAAGAATTTGACGCTTTTATTGCTTATTGCAATTTATCGGATGAGTTTATTCAAACCGCCAGCGAGTTTGATTTAGTGATGGCTATTAAAAAGAAATATGAATCCTTTTCTCAACTAAAAGCTCCACTTTACGAGCAAACTACGTTTTGAAAAATAATTTTTCTCCACAGAATATTTTTGGAGAAAAGCATTTTTTAGTATGAAAAAAATATTTTTTTACACGTTCATTTTACTTTTCGTAAGCATCGAATTTTATTCCTGCGATGACGATTCGAACTCAACCCAAAACGCAAACAATACTTCGGAAACAACTGCTACGCAAACGGTTCAAGATACCTCTACTTCTACTACTCCATTTGTAAAAGGAAAAGCTGTTTTCAATAAAACCTGCATTACTTGTCATCAGCCTGACGGAAAAGGAGTTATTGGCGTTTATCCACCACTTACCCATTCTGATTATTTGTTGGCTGATAAGGAACGTGCTATTAAACAAGTTTTACTTGGCTCCAACACAATGCTTACCGTAAACGGAAAAAAATTTAATTCTCTAATGCCGCCTCAAGAATTAAGTGACAGCGAAATTGCGGATGTATTAAATTATGTTTATCACACTTGGGGAAACAACGGATTTACCATTACTACAGCGGAAGTAAAAACTAAACGCCTTTCTGAAAAAGGAAAATAATTGGGTTCGAAAAATAATTTTTTGAAGCAAAATTGAACTAATTTTTTTATACTTTTGTATAAAACGAAAATACGATGATAACAACCTCAGATAGAAAAGAACTTGCAAAACTGATTTTAACCACTCGCGACAATAAAGTTATTGAGAAAATAAAACTTTTATTTATTTCTGGGACAAAAACAAAAGAAAATTTTGTCGAAAAATACAATGCAGAAATTAATGAAGCTGTTGAACGAATTAAAAATGGCAAGTATTATACTCAAGCACAAGCAGATTCTTTATTAGCAGAATGGACAAAAGAGTAATGCTTCAAATTAGATGGAGCGAAAAATCTTTGTCTGATTTTATTGCCATTTTGGATTACATTAAAAAGGATTCTCCCACTAACGCAAAACGTGTAAAAACAAGGATTAACAATTTTATTAAAACGATACCATCAAAACCTAAAATGTTCCGCAAAGATGAATTAAAACAGAATAACGATGGAACATTTAG
>DATLTG010000450.1:0-2448 GCA_035533735.1 Bacteroidia bacterium | reverse complement strand
ATAACAAAAGAGCAATTATCATCAGACTAAGTTGTGAAACTGATTTTGTTGCAAAAAATGAAGATTTTGTAACCTTCGCAAATACTATCGCACAAAATGCCTTGGATAAAAAACCAAGTTCTTTAGAAGCTTTACTTCAATTACCTTATGATGCTTCTATAAGTATTACAGATAAAATTATTGAACAAGTTGGAAAAATCGGAGAAAAAATCGAGTTGGTAAAATTTGACTCTATAGAAGCTCCTAAAGTAATCGCTTACAATCATCCTGGAAATAGATTAGCAACTATTGTTGGTTTCAGTAAAGAATTGGACGAAACAGTTGCAAAAGATATAGCGATGCAAGCTGCAGCAATGGCTCCGGTTGCGTTAGATAAAGATGATGTAGATAGCAAAACTTTGGAACGTGAAATTGAAATTGGTAAAGAACAGGCTCGCCAAGAAGGAAAACCGGAAGAGATGTTGGAAAAAATTGCGATGGGCAAAATCAATAAATTTTACAAAGAATTTACTTTGCTTAATCAAGAGTTTATAAAAGACAACAAAAAAACAATCAGACAATATTTAAGCGAAGCCGACAAAGATTTAAAAATTACAGGCTTTAAACGAATAGCATTGAGTTAATTTAAAATCCCGATTTTTAAAAATCGGGATTTTTTTTGCGGTTATGTAATTTTTTTTATTCCGAATTTCTGTTCTAACAAAAAAAATATTTTTCAAATGGAATACAAACGCATCCTTCTGAAATTAAGCGGAGAAGCCTTAATGGGAGATAAACAATTTGGTATTGATCACAGCAGATTGATGCAATATGCAAAAGAAATAAAACAAGCTACTGAAGCGGGGATTGAAGTAGCTATTGTTATTGGAGGCGGAAATATTTTTCGCGGTATTCAAGCTGTTGAAGGCGGTATGGATCGTGTTCAAGGCGATTATATGGGAATGCTCGCTACCGTAATTAATAGTATGGCTTTGCAAGGTGCACTTGAAAAAATAGAAGTACAAACTCGACTTTTATCTGCCATTAAAATGGAACAGCTTTGCGAACCATATATTCGCAGAAGAGCCATTCGTCATTTAGAAAAAGGGCGAGTTGTTATTTTTGGCGGAGGTACCGGAAATCCTTATTTTACAACAGATACAGCGGCAACTTTACGCGCTATTGAAATTGAAGCAGATGTAATTTTAAAAGGAACTCGCGTGGACGGAATTTATTCTGCCGATCCTGAAAAAGATAAAAATGCGGTGAGATACAAAAAAATATCTTTCGGTGAAGTATATGAAAAAAATCTGCAAGTAATGGATTTAACAGCATTTACACTTTGCAAAGAAAACAAATTGCCTATCATTGTTTTCGATATGAATAAAACGGGAAATCTAAAAAAAGTATTAGAAGACGTAAGCATCGGAACATTAGTGGAATTTTAAAAAATTCATACATTTGCTTCCATACACACAAACAATATGAACGAAGAAATTAAATTTTATATAGAAAGTGCCAAAGAACAAATGGAAAAAGCACTCGTCCATTTGGAAACAGAACTTACCAAAGTAAGAGCTGGAAAGGCTAATCCTGCTATGTTGGAAGGCATTACGGTAGATTATTACGGAACTCGAACGGCACTCAATCAAGTGGCAAGTATTAATACGCAAGATGCACGTTCGTTAATTGTGCAGCCTTGGGAAAAATCAATGTTAACAATTATTGAGAAAGCAATTCAAGCAGCCAACTTAGGGTTTAATCCACAAAATGACGGAATTTTAATTCGCATAATTGTGCCGCCATTAACCGAAGAACGCAGAAAAGCATTGGTGAAAACGGCTAAAGCAGAAGCCGAAAATTGTAAAGTTTCGCTTCGCACACTTCGCAGAGAAACCAATGAAGCTATAAAAAAACTACAAAAAAACGGATTGCCCGAAGATGAAGTAAAAGATGCGGAAGCTAAAGTACAAAAGCTTACGGATGAGTTTTCCGCTAAATGCGATAAACATTTAGAACAAAAAGAAAAAGAAATTTTGACGGTATAATTTTCTGAAATAAATAGAAAAAAGCGAATGTATATTCGCTTTTTTTACGCCCAAACTTTTGTTCCTTCCGTACAGTTTTTACAAATATCTATTTCACTTCGCGAACGAAAAACGGAAGATCGAAAATTCTGATACGTTTCATTTTTCCAAACTTCCGAAAACTTTTTCTCAGAAACATCTCCCATTGCATGTTTTACATCTTTATCGAAACAGCAAGGTGCTACTTTCCCGTCCCACGTTATAACGCTGGAATGCCAGAGCTTCCAGCAGGCATCACGCATTTTATTTTTCAAACTATACGTGCCATTTTTTTGTTTTTTGTAGCGCGAATATTTTTCTGTTTCGGGAATTAATTCGTTGCCATTTTCATAGTCGTAAATTTGTGCCGTTTTAAAACGGACATCATCCACTTCTAATTTTT
>DATLTG010000449.1:0-4422 GCA_035533735.1 Bacteroidia bacterium | reverse complement strand
CGGTATGGCACGCAGTTTTCAGTACAAAAATTATGAAGCGCCATCCATAATGAAAAACTATCCTATGACTAAATTGTTCAATGATGACAATCATTGGTTCTTTTGGGGCGATGCTACACTTGCTTCTAATCGTGGCGAATCTTATCTTTCTTATTCCAATCGTAAAAACTGGATTAAAGTTATGGGCGATTATGGCACATGGCAAACGGGGAAATACTATAATACTGAAGCTAATTGGCTAAAAATACCCCATCCGTATGAAGTGTCGGGGACTTATGAATATTTTGTAACACGTTTTTTAAGACCTTATGTTGGCGTAGTTGCTAGCAATAAAGATGAATATACAAAATATTTTAAAGACCATAATAAAGCCATTCCAAACAATGATGTTCGTGGCTTGCTTGGTGTTCGTTACTTATTGCCATTTTTTATAGATGCCGATTTAAGAATTGATTCGCGAGAGCATGTACGTTTTACTTTGAGTGGCGAAACGTGGCTTTTTCCTCGGATATGGCTTACTTATTTGGTGAATACCGACAAAGAATACGAAATCAATTTAGATTATATGCTCAATCAATATATATCATTGACAGGTGGCTACAACACAGACTATAAGTGGGGTGGTGGTGCAATGGTAAGATTTTAAAAGAGATTGTTTTTTAAATAATTAAGAAATAAAACAGGCTGCAAAATTTATTTTTTGTAGCCTGTTTTAAATGTAAAAAATAAAGATTGTTGAAAACTTTATTTAATTATTTGCTTAAATAAGAAAATTATTTGTTTCTTTGCTGCGTAATTAAGTTTTAAAAACAGAAATTGTATGAAAAATAATCAATCGTGTATTAGGGTGTTTGCCGATAAAGTGCAGATAAACAATTGTAGGGAAATACTACGAGCAAATGACAACGCATTCGCTCAGTTGAGTAGTTTGTTGGCTCTCGCAGGAAATGAAGTACGGCTTAAAATCTTATTTCTTTTGGAAGAAGAGAACGAACTCTGCCCTTGCGATTTATCAGACATTTTAGGAATGAGCATTCCTGCTGTTTCTCAGCATCTGAGAAAACTAAAAGACGGAAATATTATTGAAGCAAGAAGAGAAGGACAAACCATTTTCTATTCTCTTAAACTACAGCAACTGACTTTGCTTCGGCCATTTTTCAAAATCATTACAAACAAAAATTTAAAAAAGGAAAAAGTATGAAAAATAAATCAAATTCAGGAAAACTTGCAGGAGCAAGTATTTTATCGGCTATTGCAGCATCACTTTGTTGTATAACACCAATTTTAGCCCTTATTTCAGGTGCAGGAGGTATCGCCTCGTCATTTACTTGGTTGGAACCTGCAAGACCTTATCTGCTTGGTATTACCGTTTTAGTATTGGGTTTTGCATGGTATCAAAAACTCAAGCCATCCACTGCCGAAGATATTCAATGTGATTGTGAAGAAGATGGAAAACAGCCTTTTATGCAAACCAAAAAGTTTTTGGGAATTGTAACGGTGTTTGCATTTTTAATGATGGCTTTTCCTTATTACGGACATGTTTTTTATCCGAAAGCAAACAAAAAAGTTATTGTGGTTTCCTCAAATCACATTCAAAAAGCAACATTTGATATTAGCGGAATGGGCTGTACAGATTGCGAAAGAGAAATTAATTACCAAGTGAACAACCTGAGCGGGGTTTTAAATATAAAAACGTCATACGAAAATAGAAATGCAATCGTAGAGTTTGACAGCACAAAAACAAGCATCACAGAAATTAAAAAAGCAATTAACGCAACTGGATACAAAGTAACAGGAGAAGTTGCAAAAGCGAATACTGCACAAGGCGAAACAGGACACCTTTGTAGTCCTAATGGATGTGGAGGAACAAAATAATTATAAACCTTAAAATTTAAAACGATGAAAAAATTAATGCTAATCTCAGGAGTAGGAATACTAATTTATTTGAGTGCTCAAGTTTGCGGTTGTGGATGTTGTAAAGCGAATACAACAAATTCAGAAATAACCACTATAGTTAAAAATGGAAACAAAACAATTAAACTAAAAATCACAGGAACAACTTGTGCAGATTGTTCCAATCACGTTACACAGGCATTGGAAGCTTTGAAAGGTGTTGCAAAAGTAGAATTAGCATACCCTATAGATATTGCCACTATCAAATATGACGCATCAAAAACAAATCCTACTGAAATGATAAAGGCAATTGAAAAAGCTGGATATAAAGCAGAAATTATCAATGAAACAAAATCTAAAAAATAATATCATGAAAACTTTAAAATTAATTTTTACTATTGCCCTATTAGTAATATTTTCAGTAGGATGTAACAAGGAAGTTACAGTACCAGCAGCAACTCCAACAAATACATCAAATTCAACAGGGACTTCAACAATTACATATTCTTCTTTAGTAGCATCAAAAGACACTATCTCAATTGGATCTACAACTCAAATTACTGCAACTGCTTCAGGTAATGGGCTTTCATATAATTGGAGTACCAACAATGGCGATATTATTGGAAGCGGAAGCCAAATTACATATGGTGCTTCGGGTTGTTGTGGTGGTAAAAATACTGTTACATGCACTGTAAAGGATGCAAATAATAATCAGGAAAGTAAATCAATTACAATTTTGGTGCAATGAGAATCTTTGGCATATTGGCTTTTTTGCTTATATATATAAATAATTCCTATGGACAATGCTGTTCAGCAGGCAACCCTGTTGGTGGCACAACTAATATCGGAATATTAGATTCTGGCTCATTTCGTTTAACCACATTCTATAGATATAGCAAATCAAGTGGATATTGGGAAGGTATCAGTAAGTCTAATTTTGACTTTGTAAAAGAAGCTGATTTCAACTTTGGAGGTTTAGTTCTCGCTTATGGACTTACAAACAAATTAACTGTTGAAACCGAACTTGGTTATTATTTTAATAAATCACAAACTTATAATGTTAGCCCTGAATACACAAACAAAGGTTTTGGACTTAACAATGGCGTAATTTCATTAAAGCAAAACCTGATTTCAAAAACCGAAAAACAACCAATTGAATGGACGGTAGGTTTAGGCATAAAATTTCCTTTCACAAAAAAATATCAAATTGCGGATAATGTTGAATTACCAAGAGATGTTCAGACATCAACCAATACTTATGGTATTGTTATTCAATCTTTTTTATATAAGGGAATTCCAACAAGAAGTATGAAATTGTTTTTGACTAATCGATTTGAATCAAATACTCCAGATGTGAAAAATTTCAGATACGGAAACTCCTTGATTAATTCCCTATTCATTACGAAACAGATTAATAGAACTAATTGGACAGCTATAATCCAAGTAAGAGATGAATATAGATCAAAAGATGTTAATAATGTAATCAAAAGTAATTATTTGGGTTTTATTACAACTGGTCAGGTAGTGAACTTTTCAGGTGGGAACCTGATTTTTGTTTCTCCTCAAATTAATTATACCATTGCTCAAAAATGGAATGTTTCCCTTCTCGCTGACATTCCAATATTTCGTTATTATAATGGGATTCAGTTAGGAAATAAATACTCATTTGCATTGTATTTGTCTCGTGATTTTGGAAAGAAAAAATGTACAAAATAAATTAAAAAATAAATAAAATGAACAAAGAAAACATAAAACTCGACATCACAGGAATGACCTGCGACCATTGTGCTACAAGCATTGAAAAATTACTTTCAAAAAATGAAGGTGTAACAGAAGCCAAAGTAAGTTATCCAAACGCCAGTTGCGAATGTTCGTTCGATCCAACTAAAACAAGTAAAAAAGAAATTGTCAATTCCATAAACGGAACAAAAAACTATAAAGTAAAATCGGATAGTGATAATGGCGATACAAACGGAAACCATTTTGATTTAATCATTATTGGCGGTGGTTCTGCTGCTTTTTCTACTGCTATAAAAGCGGAAAGTTTAGGACTTACAACATTAATGGTAAACGGTGGATTAGATTTTGGCGGAACTTGTGTAAATGTAGGTTGTGTGCCATCTAAAAATTTAATTCGTGCAGGAGAAACTGCATATCACGCTACACATTCCAACTTTGCAGGCATCAAGCCCAAAGGAGTCGACATTGATTTTGCAACGGTTATCAAGGACAAGAAAAAATTAGTCGCTACACTTCAAGAAAAAAAATATATGGATGTAGTCAGCGATTTTGAAAAACTAACAATGGTAACAGGTTGGGCAGAATTTAAAGACAACAAAACCATTGTTGTTAATGGGAAAACAGAATATTCAGCCTTGAAATTTATAATCGCAACAGGATCAACCACCAACATTCCAAACATTGAAGGATTAAATGATATTGGGTATCTAACAAATGTTTCGCTTTTTGATTTAGAAGAAAAGCCCGAAAGTATCACCATTATGGGTGCAGGTTACATCGGTTTAGAAA
>DATLTG010000448.1:0-2415 GCA_035533735.1 Bacteroidia bacterium | reverse complement strand
AACGCCAAAAACAAGTATTCCGGATGAAAAAATATTTATTATGTATCATCAAATTACAGAGTTGTATTTGAAGTTGTGCATGTTGGAATATGAACAAATCGGGAACCAAGAAAACATAACGGGAGAATTTTTTTTAGCGCGTGTAAATCGTATCATTCGTTATTACGAAGCACTTACAGCATCTTTTGATGTAATGGTGGACGGAATGGAGCAGGAACAATTTTTAAAATTCCGAATGTCGTTATTACCTGCAAGTGGCTTTCAGTCTGGGCAATTCCGAATGGTTGAAATTTGTTCGTGTGATTTTATGCGATTAATTCCTGCCGATAAACACGTCAAATTTTCAGGTTACGCAACCGATTCAATGATTGAAGAATTGTACAAACATTTGTATTGGCGATCGGGCGCAACGGAACTGGCAACAGGCAAAAGAACACTTACCTTAGAACAGTTTGAAAAAAAATATGCGCAAGAATTTATAGCACTTGCCAAAGATTACAAAACAAAAAATGTTTGGGCGAAATACAAAGTGTTGCCGGAAGCAGATCAAAAAAACGAAGAAATAATTCTTGCGCTTCGTAAGTTAGACGTGAGTTTGAACGTGAATTGGCGATTGGTTCATTATAAATCGGCTGTGCGTTATTTACAAAGAAATCCGATGGATATTGCCGCAACAGGTGGAACAAATTGGCAAAAATATTTACCTCCACGTTTCCAAAAAATAAGTTTCTATCCCGAATTATGGACGCCCGAAGAAATTGAAAATTGGGGAAAAAGTTGGGTGGAATCGGTGGTTTTTCAGAAAAAATAAATGGATATTAACTTGAAACTTCGGAAAACTATTTAAGATATTCATTAACTTTAGAAAGAGGAATTAATGATTTATTAATTTAGGAATTTTTGGAGATACTAATTCAACAAGATTATTCGGAAAAAAAAGCTTCAATATTTTTTCAATACTAAAATCTAAACAAAAAAATATAAAAGAGTTTACAAATCGAATTTATTTCGCAAAGGCTATAACATCTTATTCTATATAATGTCCAGTATTAATGTAGCGTGTTTCTTTCTAAACTTTTTTTGATTAATTGTCATGTATAAAAAGTATCAAATTTATTACATGATAAGCTCCTCATGTAAAAAAAACTATACCTAATAAATTTTAAATAAAATTGTCAACTTTCCCAAAAAACGTATCAACAGAATAATAAAACAATAAAATAATATTTGAATGTCCGTAATCATACCTAAATAAAAATAAAGCATTAATTTTGCGATATGACGATATTAGAATTCAGTAAAAAGTTTCCGACCGAAAAGAGCTGTAGGCTTCATTTTAAAGCGGTTCGTGATAAAACAGGAGTTGAGTGCAAAAAGTGCCAACATACCGACCATTATTGGTTGCAGCACAAAGAACAATATCAATGTAAAAGCTGTGGATTTAGAACCACCTTACGAAGTGGGACTGTAATGGAAGACAGCAAGCTACCATTCATGAAATGGTATATGGCAATGATCTTTATGAGTGCTACAAAAAAAGGATTTTCCGCATCTGAAATGCAAAGACAAATTGGTCATAAGCGCTATGAGCCAATATGGTTGATGGTTCATAAGCTAAGAACTGTAATGGGAAAACGTGAAGATTTGTATAAGTTAATTGACATCGTTGAATTTGATGAAGGTCATTTTGAAGTAGCAACGAGTCAAAAAAAAGGACAAAATCTAAAACGCGGTAAAGGATCTCAACGTCAGAAAGATGTTGCTGTTATGGCAGAGTCTACTCCGCTGGAAGACTTAAATACCAGAAAGAAAAGCACACAATGCAGATACTTTAAAATGCAAGTTTTAGGTGCCAAAGATGCCGATGAAATAAATAAAACCATTAGAGAAAACATTGATGAAAAAAGTATTGTGCTAACCGATAAAGCAACCACGTATGTTGATATATCGAAGTATATTGAAACTCACATCACAGAAAAATCAAACAAAGAAACTACTTCAACAACATTAAAGTGGGTGCATATAGCAATCGCAAATGCTAAAAGAAATTTTTTAGGAATTTATCATAAAATCAAAGGAAAATATTTACAAAATTACTTAAATGAGTTTGTTTATAAATTGAACCGTAGGTACTTTGGAGAAGGCTTATTTGATAGGCTTGCAGTGGCAATGGTTTTTAATTATGGGTAAACTAACGGACATTCAATAAATAATATTTCGTTTTTGATAAATATTTTTTATTTTTAATAATTTAATTTTACCTTTGTTTTATGGTTATAACTCATGTTACGCAAAATT
This sequence comes from Bacteroidia bacterium, assembly GCA_035533735.1. Taxonomy (GTDB): domain Bacteria; phylum Bacteroidota; class Bacteroidia; order DATLTG01; family DATLTG01; genus DATLTG01. The sequence continues at coordinate 117 of DATLTG010000448.1, read as the reverse complement.
AACCATCGGTTATTCATAACTATTTAAAATACATAAATAGATTCTTTGATAGCATAATAGCTTTGCTATATGCAAGGATTATTAGATTTATACACAGATTATCTGTTAAGTAGCTTC
>DATLTG010000447.1:0-10634 GCA_035533735.1 Bacteroidia bacterium | reverse complement strand
ATTGGCTGTATCTAATGGACCTGGCCAAAAATCGGTTCCGTTTTGTTTGTAGGTTTGTCCGGCAACACGTAAATGTCCACCCGCGTCTATTCCGCCAATCCAAAGTGAAGAGGAATAAATAGAAGATATTCCACTTCCTTTCGGTACTTGATAATCCTGATATCCTTTTTGTATATCAAATCCCATAATATTTTCATCATCAAACAATGCGTTGATATTATTCAAATACAGTGAGTCATTTTTTAATGCAGCGTTAGAAATTGTAAACTGCGCATTTCCTTTAATAGCTAAAAAAGAAAATGTAAAAAATAATGCGAGGAATATGTTAGATTTAGTTTTCATGAGTTCTTGTTTTTACTGTTTTGAAAAAAATTTTTTAGAGATAGAAAAAATTACTCCTTCTCAAATTTTTTCGCAAATTGTCCTTCCGTATTGTGAACAATAAGCATATACATTCCGCTTGGCAATTGACTTATATCAATGTTATTAGTTTCACCTGAATCGAAATTTCCTTCCGAAATTTCTTGACCTGTTACATTATAAATTTGATACGTTAAATCTTTCGCTTCAAAATTTGTTTTTACGTTTAGCGCGTTGGTTGCGGGGTTAGGAAAAAGAGTCAGATTTTTAGGATTCGAAAAATAATTTTTTACTGTATTCAAATCTCCACCGCATGGCGAACCGTTGGTATAATCGTTTATAATTTGCTGTACATTTTGCTTTAAAGTGGTAACGCTTGTTAAATTATTTCCAGAAGGTGTATAATCTCTCCCGAAAACATAGGCAATATCAATTGTTTTTTCAGTTCCGGCAGGGAATGTAAATGGACCGGTAGCACCAATTCCTCTTCTGTCTCCATAAGGATCACCGTTCGTAGTTTCCGACCAAGCAGAGACATCACTCGGATTACCTGGGAAAACATAATTGCACAAAGTGTCTGATGATTGGTATCCATTTTCTCCATAAGTTACATGAGTACTGTCTTTCCATTTAGATTGCATATAGTTATAATAATCAGTTGGCTCATCAGGATTGCCATTTGATAAATTATCATTGTTATAAAAGATGAAAGATGACATTTTTTGATTTAGAAAAACGGTTCCTTCAGCAGGAGGATGAACTCCATAAGGAAAATCTCCGGAAGGACAATTTTGATCTATCGGTTCTCCATTATATGCGTAATACATATTTAGTGTAGAATCACATCCTTCGTAATCATCATCTGAACAACCAATATCTTGATCTGTGAAAACGCCAACATAAGTAGAATCATAATTATTGGTAGAGCGATTATATATTTGAAAATCTGCAAAAACAGTCTGTAATAAAGCGGAATCAATTGGACAAGCCATTTCATAAAACATCGCATGAATTTCAATTCCTAAAGGAAGTCCACCAGTTGCGTGAGCACTATCGGCATCATTCCAAATAAAAAAGACGGCTTGGTCGCCACGAATTAAAGGATAATCGCCATTTTGTGGATCGTAAATTCCGTTCCCATTATAATCAAAATAAGGAGCTAAAAGATGCGCTTCTCCATTAACAGCATTTCCATTTCCGGGCCAATTAGCAATGCTTGGCGGAACCACATAACCGGGATCAGACCAATGCGCTTTGTGATAATCAACAGTAGATTTATCCATTTTCCACACATTCTCGTAGCGACTTAAATAAGCCGTAGAAGTGTAATTATTCGCAATCGGTCCGGGACCAAAATCATGATAGGACGACCATTGGTACGCATAAGTTTCGGCAGCAAGATGTAAATGGTGACTCGCATCCAAGCCTCCTATCCATAAATCACTTGCAAAAAGAAGAGTGGTTAAACTGGAATTTTTAGGGATAATAAAACCGCCATCACTTATGCTATTAAAAAAACAGGCATGGTCTAATAAAGTTGCTGCAACAATATTGGTGTCAAGCGTGGCACTTGTTTGTGCTTCCGCAGAAAAACTGGCTGCGGCAAAAAAGGCGAGTAAAAAAATAATTTTTTTCATGAGTTCTTGTTTTTACTGTTTTGAAAAAAATGACGGCTGCTATTCTGATTGTATTTTTTTATACCTTTAACAATTAATGCTTAAAGACATTTTGTTTTTAAGTAAAGTCGGCTGAAAAAAACCCCCCGGTTTCAAAATCAGCCGACTTATTACCTCGGCATTTTAATATGCCTTCGTTGTGTAATTGTAAAAGTATTAGCAAAATGCAGTTTGTACAAACCAACTTTCGGCTAAACTATACACGTCTAACGACCTGTTTTTTTGGCGATGATTGTCTGAAAGTACTGATTTTGCTGACTTTTTTTTGAAACAAAAGTGCTCTAAAATTACACGTCCAACGACCTTTTTTAAGCTCAAAAAAGGACGAAATGATGCACTAAAAAGATGTATTTTTGTATTTTTCGAGGGAAAAAATTTCTTCGAAAGAAGTTTTTAGATTAAAAATAAATGGCAAAAAAAGGTTCTGAAACTTTATTCCGATTAGTAAAAGCGCTTACGCCAGCGGAAAAAAGATATTTTAAAATCTACATTCAACGCAACACACAAGGTAAAGAAAGCAATTACGTAAAGCTTTTTGAAGCCATTGAAGCGCAAGATGTTTACAACGAAGAAAAATTAATTAAACGTTTCGGGAAGGAAGCCTTTGCTAACAATTTTTCCATTGCTAAAAACCGTTTGTACGAAAGCTTGTTGCGCAGTTTAGATGTATTTCATGCCGATAGTTCCATTGATGCACAACTAAAACGCCAACTTCATTATGCCGAAATTTTGTATCGAAAAAATTTGCACGAAGAGTGTATGAAAGAATTGGTAAGTGCCAAACGCTTCGCTACCAAATACGAGAATTACGCAGCTTTATTGGATATCTCGTTGCGCGAAAAAAAAATTATTTCGGCAACCGCTTATTCGCACGTAACTGAAAAAAGTTTGGATAAAATTCACTCGACTGACAATTTACTTTTCGATAAAATAAAAAGCATCAGTTATTTGTGGAATATCAAAAGCAAATTCTTTTTTCTGATTAATAAACAAGGTGCTATTCGGAACAAAAAAGAATTGAGCAAGTTCAAACAAATCATTGATAGCGCTGTATTAGAGAACGACAGAAAAGATTTATCTTTTGAAACAAAAGATTTATTTTACCACATTTACGGAGCTTATTATTATGCCGTTGGCGATTACGAAAAAGGATATGTGTATTTAAAAAAACACATTCATTTGGTGCAATCGCACACCGAAACCATTAAAGAAGATCCGAATAAATACGTTGCCATTCTCAATAATATTTTAAACGTTTGTTATTTATTGAAACGTTATGACGAGGCTTCGGAATATTTGAAAAAACTGCGGAACATCACTAAATTATTGCCTGCCGGAAAATCGGCTCATTTAGAAGTAAAAATTTTTGCGAGCAGTTATAATTTTGAATTAACCGTTTACATTGAAACAGGCGAATTTCAAAAAGCAGTTTTATTAGTTCCGGCTATTGAAAAAGGCTTGAAAAAATACGAAGGAAAAATAAATCAAGTTCAAAAAATATTATTGTATTACAATATTAGTGTTGCCTATTTTGGTGCCGAAAAATATTCGGAAGCGCTTAGTTGGACGAACAAATTATTGAACGATTCCAACGTGGCAATGACGCAAGATATTTATTGTTTCACAAAAATTTTAAACCTCATTATTCATTTAGAATTAGAGAACAATGATTTTATGCCTTACGCTTATAAAGCGACTTTCCGCTTTTTAAATTCCAAAAATAGAGTCTATAAATTTGAAACTGTTTTTTTAAATTTCATAGGAAAAATAATGAAGGAAAAACAACTCGATTTATCGAAACATTATAAAAATTTGAAAGACGAATTATTAATTCTTTCCGATGATCCTTTTGAGAAACCGGTATTTGAACACTTCGATTTTATTTCGTGGGTAGAAAGTAAAATTGAGAAAACGCCTTTCCGAGAATTGTTTCAGAAACATTTAAAAAAATAATTTTTCAAAAAATTATTTTTTTAACGCATCCCAACCTTGAGCTGTAATTGGACGCACAACATTGTTTTGAGTAACCAAATTAACGCCTGATTGTTTGTCTGTAATATGACCGATAATGGTGATATTCGGATTCCCTTTTATTTTATCGTAATCCGCAATATCAACGGTAAAAAGCAATTCATAATCTTCTCCACCATTTAATGCGCAAACAGTAGGATCTAAATTAAAATCGCGCGCTGTTTGGTAAGTTACCGGATCAATCGGAAGTTTATCTTCGTAAATAGTAGCGCCTACTTCTGATTGCGTACAAATATGCAAAAGCTCCGAAGCTAATCCGTCCGAAATATCAATCATCGCAAGCGGTTTTACTTCTAATTTTTTTAAGAGAGGCGGAATATCTTTTCGTGCTTCTGGTTTTAATTGTCGTTCTAAAATATAATCGAAACCTTCTAAATCCGGCTGAATTTTTGGATTTTCTTTAAAAATTTGTTTTTCTCTTTCTAACAATTGTAAACCCGCATAAGCTCCACCCAAATCGCCTGTAACACAAATTAAATTTCCTTCTACTGCAGCATTCCGATAAGCAATTTCGTCTGCATTTGCCGTACCAATTGCAGTAATACTAATAATCAATCCGGATGTAGAAGAAGTGGTATCTCCTCCAATTAAATCCACGTTATATCGCGTACAAGCTAAATAAATTCCTTCGTATAATTCTTCAATTGCTTCTAAAGAAAAACGATTGGAGATTGCCACCGAAACCGTAATTTGTTTCGGTTCAGCATTCATGGCATAAATGTCCGAAACATTCACCGATACTGCTTTATAGCCTAAATGTTTCATCGGCACATAACTCAAATCAAAATGAACGCCTTCCACCAACATATCTGTTGAAACAAGTGTTAAAACATTTTTTGAATCAATTACCGCAGCATCATCGCCCACTCCTTTTAAAGAAGATTCGTGTTTTAAAATAATATTTTTGGTGAGGTGTTTTATTAAACCGAATTCACCTAATTTTTCTAATTCGGTACGCGAATTATTCTTTTCAATCATGATAAATTATCTTAAATAAATTTTATTTTTCGTGCAGCAAAAGCACACATTTTTAATAGAATAAATCCGTGTTTGAAACGCGAAATGTTTGTAGAACCGTACGTTCTTTCTCTGTAACGAATAGGAATTTCAACAATTTTAAGATTCAGTTTATGCGCTCCGAAAATCAAATCAAAATCTCCGAAGGGATCAAAATCTCCGAAAAATTTTCGGTTCGTAACCAAGCGTTCGTAGTCCTTTTTAAAAATTACTTTTGTTCCACAAAGCGTGTCTTTAAAGCGTTGTTCGAGCAACCAAGTAAAAGCCCAACTAAAAAATTTATTTCCGAGCAAATTTAAAAAGCGCATTGCCTCTTTATCCATTTGATAAACCAAACGCGAACCGTTGATAAATCCGCCTTTCCCAGAAGCAATGGCATCATAAAATTTCGGAATATCTTCAGGCGGAACAGTTAAATCGGCATCTAAAATCATTAAAATATCGCCTGTTGCCATTTCATAGCCAAGTCTTGCTGCATCCGCTTTTCCTTTGCCTTTTTGTTTTCCGATTTTTATATCGTGCGTACCTGAATATTTTTTTTGAATTTCCTGAATTTTATCCCAAGTATCGTCTGTCGAATTTCCTTCAATAAAAATAATTTCAACGTGTTTCCCGAATTTCGGCAAACGCAAAACAGCATTTTCAATATTTCCGCTTTCGTTACGTGCGGGAATAATTACCGAAGTGGAATATTTATTTTTGTAATCCGCTTCATCAATTGTTGGTAAAGGTTTTGCGAACGTATAATAGTTGATAGAAAAGAATTTGAAAATGGGAAATTTTGCTAAATATTTATTCAGTAAAGGCGATAACAGCGGAATGTAAAAAGGAAAAATCATTCGTTTAGCATTGCGATACACATCAAATCCGGCTATATAAAGTAAATTATTGATGTCGGAAAGCGTGAGCCAATTTTGAACTGGCGTTGGCGTTTTTAAACCAATTTTTTCACCCAATTTTAAAAAGGGTTCCCACAAATAATTGTAATACGTAACGATGATTTTTGTTTCGGAATGACACACTTTATGCAAAGCTTGAAACACTTGTTGAATGTCGTCTAAATAGCCAATCAAGTTGGAAAGAATAACCACATCAAATTTTTCGTTCAACGAAATTTCTTCAGCAGCCATTACTTTAAATTCGGGTTGCGAAAAGTTTTTTTTCGCAATATCAATCATTCCTTCACTAAAATCAATACCTACTTTTCGTTTCCCTTTCAGCGCGTTAATTAGTTCTCCTGTTCCGCATCCAATCTCTAATACAGAATAATCATCGTGCGAAAAATAATTGCAATAATTGATAATTTCATTCCAATAATAACGATGTCTTCTGCGCTTTTGCTTATGCGAAGCAGCTGTTTTTTCAAAGTATTCTAATGTATTCGATGTGATTGTTGTCAATTGAAAAATTATTTTTTGGATGCTACTTTCGTGATTTCTATAAAAACAAACATTCCGAGCACGCGTGAAAGTGGACTCGCTATTTTTTCCGTCATTTTAAAAAAACCAAAACTTGATTTTGGCACTAATGCTTTCATTGAAACTCCGCCACTCAACAAATACCGAAATGGCGTATGATAAAGAACAGGATTTAATTTTAATTGAGGGAATTTTTTTTCAAAAAGATTTTTGTCCCGCTCAAAAATTATCCAAGGAATCGCACCATTCGCACCTGAAAGCGGACCAGTAGAAGGCACTTCCCAATTGCCTTCCGGATGAAAAGGTTCATGATGAAAATGTTGATAGATAAAACGCGCAAACCAACTGTTTGCCGGTTCTACCATTAAAATTTTTCCGCCTGTTTTTAGTGTGCGTTCTGCTTCTTGTAAAAACTTTTCTGGATGCGGAATATGATGTAACACATTTACCATCATAATTGCGCTCAACTCTTCATTTGCAAATGGCAGTTCTTCGGCAGAAACAATTTTGTCACAACAATCCAATGGCAAAATATCGGAAGTAATTACATCCGAAAATATTTCTTTCAGAAATCCACCACCAGAGCCTATTTCCAACATTTTTCCAGCAGGAACGGTTTTGCATTTCGTCATCAACATACCATACCATTCTTCGTACAACTTTTTTAAAAACGGTTTTGATTTGATGATATCGCGATGCGCAAGTGTCGTTTTCGGATCGTCTAAATCATACTTTTTTTTGTATCGAAGTCCCATTTAATAAATGATTTGGTATAAGTAAGCCGGTTCTGCATTTCCTTCTTGATGAATCAATTTCAATTTATTCGGATATTTTTGCGCCACTGGCTGAAACATCCTCCAAACGGTATTGATAATTGCATTCGGATCGGCTATTTTTGAATTTCTGCGCAAGCTGGCAAGTATTACGTGTGTTACTTTATTTCTTTTGCAATATGCTAAAACGCTGTCAGGATCAGAAGTTGGAACAGAATATACAGGAAAAAATTCCATTCCATTTGCATAAATAAACGACATCGGAGCTTTGCGACAAGCAACATAAGAATTTTTCGGCAAATTTTTTCCGCACCACGCGCTCATCCTTAAATAATTTACCCAATCGGGCGTGTAGCCGTAATAAATATCTCCACTCATATTTTTTTCTAAGATGGGAATATTGTCGGAGGCTTTGTTCCAAGAAGCAACAAATCCGGAAATACATATTCCGATAACGATATAAAAATAAATAGTTTGAACAGGAGAAGAAGATTTGCTGAATGTGTTATAAATTCCATAAAATATCACTATTAACATCATCGGAACCAAAATCATAATTATTCGCGGTTGATCCCAACGTGTTTGCAATGCCACAAAAGAAACTACCATTACGGCTGCGGTATAAAGTGCTACAAAAAGCAATATTTTGTGTTTCGATTTATAAATTCGATACAATCCGAAAAGCAATAATATAATTACAAAGAAAGCCAACCAACCATTCAAATTGGTAGAATCATCGGAACGCATTCCAAGAATTTGAAAAAAACGTTTCGATAAATAAATGTTTGAATTTTGAAAAAAACGTGTAATAAATCCGTAAAGATTTTCTTTTCCTAAAGCAGGATTATATGGATCTTTCAACATCAATAAGTCACCTTGCGAGCCATATTGCCCAATTTTTCCCCACAACAAAAATTTTAAAAAGGCAAATGGAATTTCAAAAATCAGAAAAGCACCAACTGAATACAATGCATTTCGGTTTTGTTTTTCCATCAAAAAAAATACAATCATAACTCCTAATGCAGCAATAGCCACATTTTTAGCTAAAGTTAGTAGTAGTAAAATAAAACCTACTACTAACCATTTTTTGTACGTTAATTTTAAATTTTCACCGTGTTCCGAAATGGCATCTAATAAATTAACAAAGCAGTAAAGGAAGAGCGATTGTAGAAAAAGAAAAAAGGCTTCGTTATACGTTTGGCTGGCATAAAATAAAAAATAGGCATTTATTGCAGTGATAAAAAACACCGGAAAAAATATAAATGCAGGAATTCGTTTGTGTAATGCTTTGTAAAAAAAGACCAAACTCAATAAATTAAAAATCACAGAAAGCGATTTTAAGAGTTCTAATTTTACGCCAAAAATGGAAATTGGCAAACTTAAAAACAGCGGATAAAGTGGCGCGTTGTAAGTATAAAAATAGCCGAAAAAATGTTGCGAATACTTAAACCCTGCTTCAATGTAATTAGAATCATCCCCGCCTTCGCTGATACGCGCTTGAAACAACAAAACCGAAAACACCAGACATAAAAATAAAATAACAAAAAATAATTTTTTATCGCGTTTCACCAACCATTTTTCAATAGATTCAAAAATAGTTCCAGCAGATGATGCGTTTTTGTTTTTACTTACCTTTGACGTTTGTTTTTTAGCAACCGCTTTAGCCATAGATTTATACAATTTTTGTAAAGAGAAACAAAAGTATAAAAAAGCAGCTTTAAAAAAATTTTTTTTCTCTCTGCTAAAGCTAATACAGAATAAATACAAGTTTGGATTGTATTTTTGTACAATAAACCAATTAAAAATAAAAAACATGAAAAAAATTCTTTTAATTTTAGGATTCATCGGCATTACTATTGCTGTTGCTTTCGCAAGAGGAACAGATGTTCCACAAGTTGTAAAAACCAAATTTCAAACCCTTTACAAAGATGTTAAGAAAGTATCTTGGGATAAAGAGGGCACTAGTTACGAAGCTGAATTTACATACAAAAAAATAGCAACTTCTGTGCTTTTTGATGCACAAGGGAATGTATTAGAAACTGAAAAAGCGATTAAATTTGCCGACTTGCCAAAAGCAGCAAAAGATTATTTAGCAAAAAATAAAGCTGGTTTAAAAATTTCTGAAACGTCTATAATTACGGATGCTAAAAATAAAATTACTTACGAAGCAGAAGTAAAAGGCAAAGATGTAATTTTTGATGAGCAAGGGAATTTTATTCAAGAAAAGGAAAGTGATTAAAAATTATTGAACAATAAAAAAGGCTCTGAAAAAATTTTCAGAGCCTTTTTTATTGTTTTAAGATGACTAATATTCGTCTTCATTAAAAAAGAAATCTTCTTTAGTGGGATAATCTGGCCAAATTTCTTCAATGTTATCATACGATTCTCCTTCGTCTTCAATTTCCTGAAGATTTTCTATTACTTCCATAGGCGCACCAGAACGAATGGCGAAATCAATTAATTCGTCCTTTGTGGCAGGCCAAGGTGCGTCTTCTAAATTGGATGCTAATTCTAATGTCCAGTACATATTTTGTTTTTTAAACTGTAAATTTTACGCTATCAAAAATATTGTTGTTTCATTCAAAATTAGAAACAAGCATTTTTAATTTTTTGCAAAAGTAAAAATTTATTATTTGCATCAACATAAACGCGAAAATTTTACATCCTTGGTTTCCAAGGAGTTTCGTTTATTTTTAATTCTTGTCCTAATTTTCTGGAGAGAACGAAGAGGTAATCGGACAAACGATTGAGGTATTTTATTACTAAATCGGCAACAAATTCTTTTTCACTAAGTTCAATTGTACATCTTTCTGCTCTTCGACAAACGCAACGCGCCAAATGACAATAAGAAACAGTTGTATGTCCGCCAGGTAAAATAAAATGTTTTATTGGCGGCAATGTTTCATTAATAGCATCCATTTCTTTTTCTAACAGCACAATATCTTCTTCTTTTAAATCTGGGATTTTCATTTTCGATTTATTCGGATCGGCAGCCAAAGAAGAGCCAATGGTAAATAATCTATCCTGAATTTCAATAAGTAATTTTTGGGTGTGTTCTTCTGTAATTTGATCGCGCACCAAACCGATAAACGAATTGAGTTCATCCACTGTTCCATAAGCTTGTATGCGAATATGATTTTTAGGAACACGTGTTCCGCCAATTAAAGAAGTTTGACCTTTGTCGCCTGTTTTGGTATAAATTTTCATTGTTTTCTTTAAGGGAGGTTCTATAAATACATTTCTTTCAAAAAACAAAAATAATAGACAAGATGCAAGGCATATTTTTTTCTAATAGCCTTCGCTATTTTAAAAAAATATAACACAGTCAGATTGCTTGTTATTTTTGTTCCCTTATGGTT
>DATLTG010000446.1:0-2351 GCA_035533735.1 Bacteroidia bacterium | reverse complement strand
AAATACGGCTGTTTTATACTTTATGGGTTTTAGTAATACGACTTTATTTGAAAAAAATTTAGTATCGTTTTCAAATGAAAAAATCAAAATGGATTCGCTCAAAAAATATTTTTCGTGGATGGATACTGAAATGGCATTGGTAATTACAGAGCCTCAAAGCAAAGATTTATCAGACAATACCTACGCGATTTTTCATAGCAATGATATTATAAATGCAAAAAACAGTTTAGCTAATTTAACGGATTCTTTAAATGAAGATGCCACAAATCAGCCTGATTCGGAGAATTATCAAGGCGTTGGAATTTATCAGTTGTCAAAACAAAACATAATTCCCGAAAATTTTGGAAGTATTTTTTCTCCGATAAAAAATAATTTTTATTCCATTATAGCTGATTATGTTGTGTTTGCGAATAGTAAAACCGCTTTAGAAAATTTTATTCAGAGTTATCAAAATGGAAAAACGCTGCACGAGGATTCGTATTACAAAGCCTTTTCGAGTGATCATTTAGACAAACAATCGAACATTTATTTTTATTCCAATATCGCTCGTTCTACCAATATTTTAGAATCATTTTTAAAAAATAATTTTTCGAAAATCATAGAAAATAAATTGCCTTTATTTCAAAAAATGGAAGCATTTGGAATGCAATTTAGTTATGATAATGGCATGTTTTATACCAATGCCTATTTCAAACGAAACCCAATCTACAAAAAGGAAAGCAACTCTATTTGGGAAGTAAATTTAGATACAACTGTTAGTTCTCAGCCTTATTTTGTTACCAATTATTTAACCAACGAAAAAGAAGTTTTTGTACAAGATGATGCCAATAAAATTTATCTTATTAGCAACACCGGAAAAGTGCGCTGGACAAAACAATTGGATGAAAAAATAATGGGTAGTGTTACGCAAATTGATTGTTATAAAAACGATAAATTACAATTGCTTTTTAATACAACTTCGGCTATTCATTTAATTGACAGAAACGGAAATGAAGTGGAAAATTATCCTATTAAATTACCTGCAAAAGCTACCAATCCGCTTGTTGTATTTGATTATGAAGACAATAAAGATTATCGTATTTTAATAGCTTGCTCGGATAAACATATTTATAACTATCAAGCAGATGGAAGTCAAGTTGATGGTTGGAAATTTGACCAAGCGGAAAATAATATTCTTGCTCCGATAGAACATTGTATTGTGAACAACAAAGATTATATTGTAGCTATCGACAGTGCCGGTAAAACATATTTTTTAGATCGTCAAGGCAGAACTCGTTTGGATTTAAAAAACACGTTACCAGCTGATGAAAATAAATTTTTCTTAGATGCCGGAAAAAACATTGAACATTCGAAAATTATTTGTGCCGATTCGCTTGGAAATAGTATTCATTTAAGTTTTCACGATGATACGGAATCTCTTAAAATAGCTGATTTTAAAGCAAAACCTTATTTTGATTACAAAGATTTAGACGATACAAAAATTCGGAAATATATTTTTCTAACACCTGAAAAATTGTCGGTTTATAATCAAGATAAATCGCTTTCGTTTAGCTATACTTTTAAATCAAAAACGGATGGAAATTCCTTGTTTTTTATGTATCCCGATAAAAGTGGACGGATTGGAGTTGTTTGTAAAAATGCCAATGAGCTTTATCTGATTGACAACAATGGCAGACTTTGCAGCGGATTTCCTTTATATGGAAGTACGCCTTTCAGTATTTCGGATATGAACAATGATGGGCAACTTTATTTGGTTACAGGCACTGCCGATAATAAAATAATATTGTATCAAATACATTGATAGTAATTTCATCTTTAGATTCATTAATTGTTATATTTTTGTTTTTTTAATTATACGTTTTTATGAAAGGAATTATTTTAGCCGGAGGATCAGGAACGCGTTTACATCCGCTAACATTAGCTGTTAGTAAACAGTTGATGCCCGTTTACGACAAACCGATGATTTATTATCCGTTATCTGTTTTAATGATGGCGGGCATTTCGGAAATATTAATTATTTCAACACCGCATGATTTGCCGAATTTTGAGCGCTTATTAGGTGATGGAAAAAATTTAGGATGTACATTTTCGTATGCTGTTCAAGAAATTCCAAACGGTTTAGCACAGGCATTTGTAATCGGAGAAAAATTTATTGGCAAGGAAAAAGTGGCATTGGTGTTAGGCGATAATATTTTTTATGGAGGTGGTTTGGGAAGGTTGTTACAAAACAACAAAAATCCGGAAGGTGGAGTAGTTTTTGCTTATCATGTTTCAGATCCGGAAAGATATGGCGTTGTTGAGTTTGATGGCGATAACAAAGTTATTTCTATTGAAGAAAAACCGGAAAAACC
>DATLTG010000445.1:0-2521 GCA_035533735.1 Bacteroidia bacterium | reverse complement strand
TTCCGGCTGTTGTTCCGAATACTTTTAAATACTGACTGGCTACATCTAAATTAGCACTTGCCGCTTTGTAATCGTTTTGTGCACTTATTAAATCTTTTTCGGAATACACATTTGTTTTATAAAGTTCTTGTGCGATATCTAAATTCTTTTTTGTCATTTGTACATTCGCAGCAGCCACATTGTATTGATTTTGATAAGTACTCACATCACCGCTTCTAACAGTTGCCAATATTTGATTTTTAGTTACATGGTCTCCCATCGAAACATTTACTGAAGTTACATGTCCGCTTACTAATGGAAAAACATTAGCAACTTCATCCTCATTAAAGGACACAATTCCGTTTAATTTTAAAACGGAAACTTCATTCATAAGTTTAACAGTATCTACTTTAAGTCCTGCCAACTGAGCTTCGCTGAGTGGCATAGCGTTGGAATTATCAGCAGTTGTTTCGGCATCTTTTTTACCACAAGATGTGAGTATAAATAGAAAAAGTGAAACACTTGAAAGTAACAATAACAGCTTTCTTTTTTTCATGATTTTATTTTAAATAATGTGCTCCTGTTCTGAAATTGAAATTTTGAATGGCATTAAAATAACTGTTGTCTAATTGAATTAGACTCAATTTCGCAGCCATATAAGTTCTTAATTGATCTAAAAAATCGAGTAGATTAATGTAACGTTTGTTGTAATTTTTATAGGCGTTGTTTAATAAATCATCTAATTGTGATGAATAATTTGGGTCAATATTTTGCACGCGCGATTGTATTTGCATATAAGTTATATAGGCATCAGCTACTTCATTTTCTACTGTTGAGTTTTTGATACTATCGTTGGCTTGTGATTGTTGAAGTGTAAATCGGGCAGCTTTTATATTTCCTTGATTTCGGTTCACAAAAGGTAAATCGAAAGCCAAACCAACACCTGTATAATTGATAATATAACTTCCTTGTTGAGAATAAGTAAAAATTAAATCAGGATCGGGAACCGCAATAGATTTTTGAAGTTTTATATTCATTTGTTGCAAATCCACATCTTTATTGGCAAGTAAAATATCTGGTCTTGTTATTAAGGTGCTGTCCACAATTTGAGTAAAAGGAGGTAAGGTGTTTTTTGTAAATGCAATAGTATCAAAAACTAAATAAGTAGAAGCTGGATAACGCAATAAAATTTTTATATCCGCTTGTGCATCATTCATCGCTGAAAATGTACTTATTTCTTGATTTTCTAAATCATTCAATTCTGCTTTTAAACGCAATACATCATCACCGGAAGCGGCTCCCAATTTTAACATTTGCTCGGAACTTTCAATTAAATGAGTCAGTTCCATTTGTTGGCGATTGTAAACATCAATTTGTTGTTGCAGAAATAAAATAGTTCCGTAATCGGAATGCAATTGCAATTTCAAACTGCGCACAACATCTTCAAAAGCAAGTTCGGCTTCATCAGCATTTAGTTTGGCTAATCGAACGGTTCTGGTATATTTTCCAGCAATCGAAAATTCTTGTTGCAGTTGCACATCCAAGTTGCCATTTGCACCACTATTAAAATAAGATTTAGTAGTAGGATTATAAAATCCGGGAACGATAGAAATATTCGGATTATACCACAATTTAGCTTGCAATACATTTGCTTTCGCGATGTCCACATTGTATTTGGCAGCAATAATGTTGAGGCTTTTGTTTGCAAACCGTTGTTCCACTGCATTCATATCTAAATGCAGGGTATCGGTATTCATCCCTAAATTATTCGTTTGAGCCAAACTGTTCAACGAAAAAAGGGCAATTAAAAGAAATCCGAAAATTATTTTTTTGAAACGCGCGTATATCATCTTCTAAAAACAGTTCGCAAATCTATGCAAAGAGCAGTCGTGTAAAATTAGATTCTAATTAGAATTTTATTAGAAGCGAGTTAGAGGGCGTTAAATAGTGTTAAAAGTAAGTTCCACAGAAGTTCCTTTTCCAAGCTCCGAAGTAATTTTTAATTCTCCGTGATGCAGTTGCATTATTTTATTTACTAAAGAAAGTCCAATTCCAGAACCTGTATAATTTCGTGTGTTTTCAGCACGATAAAAGGAATCTAATACTTTTGTTTGTTCCGCTTTCGGAATACCAATTCCTGAATCGGTAATGGTAATTATAATTTTATTTTCGGAATATTCTAAAACACCATTTACTAATTTATTGTCGGAAAATTTAATAGCATTTTCAAAAATGTTTTCTAAAGCAATATGTATTAGTTGTTTGTTGCCTTTGATGATGAGAGCGGTTTCATTTTCAGGCATATTGGCATATTCAATGTGAATTTTTGAATCTAAAATATTTTTTTCTACTTCACTTTTTGTTTCCCATAATAAATCATCCAAACGGATTTCTTCCGTTATCACATCTGTATTATAAAAACCAGTATGCGCCATATCCAATAAGCCTTTCGTCATTTTACTTAAACGTTCTGCTTCGGAAAGCACCGAGTTTAAAACTTTTCGGTATTCTGATTCCGAGCGCTGTTTGCTTAGTGAAACGT
>DATLTG010000444.1:0-2010 GCA_035533735.1 Bacteroidia bacterium | reverse complement strand
TGAAACTAAAGTCGAAAAAAATAATTGATAAAGTTATTTATGATGGAAGAGGGGCTATTTCAGCCGAATGGCATGAGTATTCTGTTGTGAATGATGCAAAAATGATTCAACAAATTGAACAATTAGAAAAAGAAGTTGTTATAAATGCCGATTTCCGAATTGCCGTTTCTCAACAACTTATTAATCATTGGAAAACTCAATTTAACTATCAAAGTTCAAATCATGTAATTATTCCTTGTACTGTAAATAAGGTATTTCAGGATGTTGTGATAAATGATAAATCGATTTATGAAAGTCGGAAAAAAATGGGATTTACTTCTGAAGATATCGTTTTAGTTTATTCCGGTTCTGTTGCTGGTTGGCAATCATTTCAATTGCTTCAGGATTTTATAAAACAGACTTTTTCGTTTCAAAATAATTTAAAAATATTTTTTTTATCTGATGAAGATGAAAAAATAACTCAACTGAAAAATGAATTTCCTAATCGTGTTTTTTGCAAAAAAGTAAAACCAAATGAAGTTCCTGAATATTTGATGGCTGCGGATTATGGGTTACTAATTCGTGAAAACACAATTACTAATCAAGTAGCTTCGCCAGTTAAATTTGCGGAATATTTAAGTTGTGGATTGCAAATAATTATTTCAGAAAATTTGGGCGATTATTCTGAATTTGTAAAAAGTAATGATTGTGGAATCGTTTTTAATTCAAATAATTCCCAAAATATTATTTTAAAAGCAGTTTCTATTGACGAGAAAAATAGTCTGAAAATACTCGCCATTACTAACTTCACAAAAAAAGTATTTGTCGAAAAGTATCGAAAATTAGTTTCGATTTAGAATTATTTATTTTTCAAAAATTCTTTTTCTATTAATTCGGGTTTGTTAATAGAATTTCGAAGCCAATCCAATAAAATAATTTCTTTTTCTGATTGACTTAATTTCCAATCTATTTTGCTTTTATGTAATTTTTCGCTGATCGTGTGTAAACACAAGGCTGCTGAAACGGAAATATTAAAGCTTTCGGTAAATCCATACATCGGAATTTTTACAAATTCGTCCGCATTTTTTTTCACTTCTTCCGAAATGCCTAATAATTCAGTTCCAAAAACAAGTGCCGTTTTATTATCAATATTCAAATCTTCTAAGTTGCAATCGTTTGCGTGCGGACTTGTAGCAACAATTCGATAACCATTTTTTTTCAAATTTTGCAACGCTTCCAACGTATTGTTTTCAGCTTGATTGTATTTTATCAAATTCACCCATTTGCTGGAACCCAAAGCTACATCTGGATTTATGGAATACTTATTTTTATTTTCGATAATATGAACATCTTGAATTCCGAAACAATCGCAGGAACGTAAAACAGCACTTGCATTATGAGCTTGGTAAATATCTTCCATCACAATAGTAATGTGTCGCGTACGAAATTCCAATACTTCCAAAAACTTTTTTTTTCTGTTATCAGAAATAAATTTTGAAAGATGTTCTATTAATTCCGAAATATTTTTTGTAGTCATTTAATTTATTGATTTGCTACCAAATTAGCAATTCTGTAAAGCAAACGTGCGCCAACATTTGCATCCCATTCATCTTTTCCCGGAGAAACTTCGTTGATATCAAAAGCAATAATTTTTTTTCCGGAAGCAATTACAGTTTCAATTAAAAACAGCGCTTGTTCAAATTCAAAACCGCCTGCAACAGGCGTTCCTGTATTTGGACAAAGTTTCGGATCCAATCCGTCAATATCAAAACTTAAATAAATTTTTTCAGGTAAGTTGTTTACAATTTCAATACAAATTGATTTCCATGAATCCCCTTTATAAGCTCTATTTTTTAATGTTCTATCAAAATACGTTTTAATTCTGCCATTTGAATTACTGATGAGAGTTGCTTCTGCTTCGCAATAATCGCGAATGCCAACTGAAACCAATTTCGAAACTTGTTTTATTTTCAAAGCATTAAACATAATAGAAGCGTGCGAAAACTCAAAACCTTCATAAGCATCGCGTAA
>DATLTG010000443.1:0-4685 GCA_035533735.1 Bacteroidia bacterium | reverse complement strand
GGAAACTACTGTGATATTTCCTCTACCTATTGCCTTTTTTCAGGAGAGAGAAATGTGGTTTGGTACACCATACCAATTACAACTTCTGGAAATTTAGTTTTTGCTATTGTCCCGAACGATTACGGAAATCCAAATCCATATACAGGTCAATCAAATCCTGGCTACACAGCTCCAACAACAACAGATTATGATTTTGGTGTGTGGAAAGTAGCAGGTAGCGGAACCTTGGCTACATGTGCTACAATTGCTTCGGGTACTGCGCCAATAATTGCTTGTAATTATAACTCTATTGGGGTTACCGGATGTTATGGGACAACGGCTGGCACGGCACCTTCTAATTTTACAGGAGGTTACGGACCAGGCTTTAACAAAAAAATTTCTGCTACAGCAGGCGATGTTTATTTGCTTGCTGTAAGTAATTTTACAGGGAGTACACAAGGTTTTACTTTATTAATTGGTACTAGCTTATTAACCGGTACAGCTTCGGGCAGTGATGCAGGTGTTAATTATACTTCGCCAACTACGGTAACATGGTCGGGCGGTGCTGGTAATACCGATTGGACTAATCCAATTAATTGGGGTAGTTGTGCCATTCCTACTTGTGGAATCAATGCAGTGGTAGCACCATCTTCTGTATATCAGCCAACTGTTGCAGCCAATGAAACGGTTCAAAATTTAACCATTAATTCAGGAGCCTCGCTTACTATTAATGCTGGTGTAACACTTACTGTTTGTGGTGATTTTACAAATAACGGAACATTAGTTGCATCGCCAACATCTACCATTTTATTTACAAATCCTATTACTCATAATTTATATGGAAGTTTAACAGGAACCAATAAATTAGGAAATCTAACCATCACTTCCAGTGGTGGAACTTGTACTGTAAAAGCCAATGCTAATGTCGATATTGGAGGTAATTTTAAAACATCCAATTCGACAAGTATTTTTAATACCGTAGGAAATTATATTCGCGTTGCTGGAAACTTTACCAATAACAGCGCAGCATCTACTTATTCCAACGTAGGTACAACCGGAACACTTGAATTTAATGGTTCAGCAGCACAAACGTACACGCCAGGAGGTAATTTAACACTAAATAATGTTGTGCTAAACCAATCAAGTGTTTCTACTGTTACATTAAGTGGAAACAATATGATACTCGGCACTTCCGGTAATTTAACTTTAACAAAAGGAGTTGTTGTAACCAATGCTTTGGAAGTAACAGTGAATAACAAAACGACAACATCTGTAACAACAGGAAGCGCGAACAGTTATATTAACGGAAATTTGAGAAGATATTTAAACACTACAGGATCTTATGATTTTCCTGTCGGAAATTCAGCAAGCTACCAAAGAGCTAATATTAATTTTACAGCAGCTACATCCATCGGTAATTTGTTGGCTCGATTTGATACTCCAGCTCCGGCAGGTCCACAAGGTAGTTCGGAATGTTCCACAACCTACAATCTGGCAGATTTGAATAATGGATACTGGACTATTACAGCCAATGCTAATCCTACTACCGGAACTTATACTACTACACTTTATCCAACAGCATATTCAAATAGTACAGGAGCAAGTGGTTGGACAGTTATCAAAAATGATGGAGCGGCATGGTATCTGAGTGGCGTTTGCGCAGCTTCTACCGTATCTCAAGTTGTGAGAAATGCGATGAATGGATTTTCAAAATTTGCAGTGGCACAAGCTACTAGTCCATTGCCGATAGAATTGCTTTCCTTTACAGGCGAAAATCAAGGAAGTTCAAACTTGATTTCATGGGCAACTGCGAGTGAAACAAATAACGCCTATTTTACAATTGAACATTCGGATGATGGAATGACATTTTCGCAAGTATCACAAGTGAGTGGAGCCGGAAATAGTACACAAGAAAAAGACTACAGTACTATTGATTATAATCCGTTTAGTCCAGTAAGCTATTATCGTTTAAAACAAACAGACTATGACGGAAATTTTACTTATTCGGATGTAATTGCGATAGAAAGCACATTGAAAGATGCAAGTATTGGAAATGTAAGACCAAATCCAACGAAAGACAATGTTGCATTTGATGTTTCTTCGCCAACAAATGGTTCGATTGAAATTCAAGTTGTAGATATGTATGGAAAAATTTTAGTTGACAATGTTAAAACTGTTACGCAAGGGCAATCAACAATTACAACTAATTTGCAAAATGTTGTACCTGGTGTATATCTGATGAAAATAATTTTTTCACAAAATAATTTTTCTGCGGCTACTCGATTAATTACATCATATCATAAAATAGTTAAATATTAAAATAAATTTTTTATGTTCTGCTATCTCCAAAAAAAGTATTTTTGAATCGAAAAAATAATTTTTCCAATGGCATTGATAAAAAAAGTAAACGGAATTACTCCCACATTTGGCGAAGATTGTTATTTAGCCGAAAATTCAACAATAGTAGGCGATGTAGTTATGGGAAACCAATGCAGCGTTTGGTTTAATGCTGTAATCAGAGGTGATGTAAATTCCATTCGTATGGGAAATAAAGTGAATGTGCAAGATGGCGCAGTGATACATTGCACTTACCAAAAAACCAAAACGGAAATCGGTAATAATGTTTCTATCGGTCATAATGCTTTGGTGCACGGTTGCAAAATCAACGACAATGTGTTAATCGGAATGGGTGCGATTGTGATGGATAATGTAGTGATTGGAAGTAATACAATTATCGCAGCTGGCGCAGTAGTATTGGAAAATACTGTTATAGAAGAAGGTGTTATTTATGCTGGAGTTCCAGCGAAAAAAGTTAAAAATATCAGTCCCGAATTAATTAATGGTGAAATAAAACGCATTGCCGATAATTATGTAAAATATTCTTCTTGGTTTAAGGAAGAATAAATTTTTCAGAAAGATTATTTTTTGAACAACAAGCGTTGTCCCTTTTTTGATTCATCAAACCAAATTATTTTACTTCGATAGAAAACTATACTTTTCAATCCTTACTTTTCGTCTGGAAATGTTTTTCCTTTTGTCTCAACACTACACCCAATGGTTGTCCTGTTTCATTCTCATAAACAATTGCATTTTGTTTTTTTTGTTGCTCGGTTGAAGACAGAGCAACATCAATAGCATCAATTACTTCAGTAGAAATTATTTTTTTCATACACTGATTGTCGCCTTTGCAAGGCGGTATTACAAATTCGTGTACACAAGGGCTGCAATACACTTTTTTATACAAAGCAATACAATTTTCTGAATTTCCATAATGTGTGGGTGAACACGGACCAAAAAGAGCCACCGTCTTTTTTTTGAGTGCAAAAGCAAGGTGCATTGGTCCAGTATCATTCGAGACAAGCAATGCGGATTTTTCTATTAAGATTAGAAGTTCCAAAAGAGTTAATTTTCCGGAAGTGTCAACAAAATTCACCTTTTCAGAAAAATTCATTGAAATTGTTTTGACATACGCTTGTTCTTTGCTATTTCCGATAAGTACGATTTTATATTCTTTTCTCTCAGTTAAAAGATGTTGTATCACAGCTTTAAAATTTTCTTTGTCCCAACGCCTTTCTAAGCGTAATTCAGAAGCATTTGGGTTTATAACAATATATAAATTCTCCTTTAATTTAAATGAATTTAGCGTTTTTTCAGCATTTTGTTTTTCTGCTTCCGAAAGTTGTGGAATTAGTAAATCATGTGCTAAATCTGTACATCCAAGCAATCGAGCAAACTGTAAATAAATTTCTGAAATGGGTGCTTGCAAATTAAAATACATCATGTGTGTGTACATTCCCATGCGATAATTTTTATCGCTTTTAAAAAAACCAAAACGATTGGTAGCAAGACTACACGTAGTGATAATGCTACTGAAATTGGAATAAATTTCCAGATCGATGTACAAATCTATTTTCTGCTTCCAAAGTTTCTGCAACAATGTATAAGTGGAAAAAATCAAGGAAGATATTTTTTTATCAGATAGTGCAATCACTTCATCAATGATAGGAATATGCTTCAATAAAAAAATATTTTCTGTACTTGTTACAAAAATTATTTTACTATTCGGAAATTTATTTTTTAGCGTTTGCAAAAGTGGAGTTGCTTGCACAATGCTACCTAAACCAAGAAATTTAGCTACAACAATTGTTTTATAATCACGCTCTAACCGATGGTTTATTCTTAAAATAAATCCTAAAATACGTGCAGCGATGTTTAAGCAATATACAATCGGTAAGCCTAATAAACGGTCAATACGTATTTTTCGATTTACATTCATGTTCAATTAATCTCCTTTTAAAAGAGCTATTTTTTTGATTTTAATAACATTCGAATCTGCATTTAAAGTTTCTAATTTTATCCAATTATTTTTAATTGCATACCAATTGAATTGAGTACTTATGCGAATCGCAAATTTTTTATCTGTAGTATTTTCAGAAGGAATTGTAAACAAAAAAGAGCCGGAAATAGATGTGTTTTTTCCATACGTTAATTGCATTGTAATCGGATTTTTAGCAGATGAATTTGTAGTAATAAAAATATAATTTCCATCTGAACGATTTACGTTTTCAGGTAAAGTGCAGCGAATAGAATTATTATTATTTATTGATTTTTCTTCTGACAATAAAACAGCAATTGGATTTTGCGAAGCCAACGAAGAATTTGAATTTGCCCAAATGTAAGGTAATTCCAATAAATTATATGTTTTA
>DATLTG010000442.1:0-11004 GCA_035533735.1 Bacteroidia bacterium | reverse complement strand
ATAGTTTTATTCCAATTCCGGTTCGTCAAATTGATAAAAACTTTTTGATGCCTGTAGAAGATGTATTTTCGATTACTGGTCGTGGTACTGTTGCAACAGGAAGAATCGAAACAGGTGTTATCAATTCAGGTGATAACGTAGAACTTATCGGTATGCAAGAAACAAAATTGACTTCAACAATTACTGGTGTTGAAATGTTTCGTAAAATATTAGATAGAGGTGAAGCTGGTGATAACGTAGGTTTATTGTTGAGAGGTATCGACAAAAAAGATATCAGAAGAGGAATGGTTGTTGCTAAACCTGGTTCTATAACTCCACATACTGAATTTACTGCTGAAATTTATGTATTGAAAAAAGAAGAAGGTGGTCGTCATACTCCTTTTCATAATAAATACCGTCCTCAGTTTTATTTGAGAACGACAGATGTTACAGGAGAAATTACACTTCCTGAAGGACGTGAAATGGTTATGCCTGGTGATAACGTTACTATTACTGTTAAATTAATTGTTCCAGTTGCGATGGATAAAGGATTGCGTTTCGCTATCCGTGAAGGAGGAAGAACAGTAGGAGCAGGACAAGTAATTTCAATTATAAAATAAGTTGACAGTTTCCAGTTGGTAAGCGCACTTAAGCGTTTACCTACTGCCAATTGCTGACAATTACGGGTGTAGCTCAATTGGTAGAGTAGTGGTCTCCAAAACCATTGGCTGGGAGTTCGAGTCTCTCCACCCGTGCGATGGAATTTAAAGGAAAAAATGAATAAAATAAAAGCATATTTAGAAGACGCAAGTAATGAACTTTTTCATAAAGTTTCGTGGCCAACTTGGAGTGAACTTCAGAGTAGTTCTGTTGTTGTAATGATTGCTTCAGTAATTATCGCCATATTGGTTTTTGGAATGGATAGGTCATTTAATTTTATAATGGAGCAATTTTACCACATTTTTCAATAAAATTACAACAGAAAAAATAGCATGAGCGAAAAAGTTATCAATAATCAACCTGTTAGAAAATGGTATGTGGTGAGGGCTATAAGTGGTCAAGAAAAAAAAGTGAAGCAATATATTGAATCAGAAATCAGCACACTTGGGATGAAAGATTATGTTTCACAAGTATTAATTCCGACAGAGAAAGTATATCAAATACGTAATGGAAAAAAAGTTAGTAAAGAAAAAAACTTTTTTCCAGGTTATATTTTAATTGAAGCAGCATTGGTTGGAGAAGTACCACATGTTATAAAAAACATTACCGGTGTAATTGGATTTTTAGGGACTAAAAGCGGAGAAGCTGTTCCGTTGAGAACAGCAGAGGTGAATCGTATTTTAGGAAAAGTTGATGAATTAGCAGAAAGTGATGCAGAGATAAATATTCCGTTTATTGTTGGAGAAACAGTGAAAGTTATAGATGGTCCTTTTAATAGTTTTTCAGGAATTATTGAAGAAATCAATGAAGAAAAGAAAAAATTGAAAGTGATGGTTAAAATATTTGGTCGTAAAACACCACTTGAATTAAGTTATATGCAAGTTGAAAAAGAAAAATAATATCAATTAAATGGGGAATTAAAAAGATGAATTTTTAGAGCTTCCAATTCGTAAATTCTAATTCAACATTCAACATTTAAAAACAAATAAAAATGGCTAAAGAAATAAGCGGAGTAGTAAAATTACAAGTAAAAGGCGGAGCTGCAAATCCATCTCCTCCAATTGGTCCTGCATTAGGAGCAAAAGGAGTAAATATTATGGATTTTTGCAAACAATTTAATGCAAGAACGCAAGATCAAGCAGGTAAAGTATTGCCTGTTATCATTACTGTTTATTCGGATAAATCTTTTGATTTTATCCTTAAAAAGCCTCCAGTTGCTGTGCAATTGATGGACGCTGCGAAAATAAAATCAGGATCTCCAGAATCAAACAGAAAAAAAGTAGCGGCTGTAAATTGGAATCAGATAAAAGCGATTGCTGAAGATAAAATGTCGGATTTGAATTGTTTTACAATGGACTCAGCAATGAGCATGGTTGCTGGAACAGCAAGAAGTATGGGAATAACAGTTGATGGAGAATCTCCATTAAAAAAATAAATTTTTAACCAGATGGAGTTTATCTTTATGATAAACGTTTGGACATCATAAAAAAGTAAAAATGGCAATAAGTAAAAAAAGAAAAGAGGCACTAACAAAATATGATATTGAAAAATCATATTCTTTGCCGGATGCTTCCAAAATTATAAAAGAAATATCAAATACAAAATTTGATTCTTCTGTTGATTTAAGTATTCGTTTAGGAGTTGATCCTCGTAAAGCGAATCAAATGGTTAGAGGTATTGTTACATTGCCTCATGGAACTGGAAAAACAAACCGAATATTGGTATTATGCACACCTGATAAAGAAGCGGAAGCAAAAGCTGCTGGAGCTGATTTTGTTGGGTTGGATGAATATATTGAAAAGATTAAAGGTGGTTGGACAGATGTGGATGTTATCATCACAATGCCAAGTGTAATGGGAAAAGTAGGAGCTTTGGGAAGAGTTTTAGGTCCAAGAGGTTTAATGCCGAATCCTAAAACAGGAACTGTTACAATGGAAGTTGGTAAAGCTGTTACCGAATCAAAAGGTGGTAAAATAGATTTTAAAGTAGATAAAGCTGGAATTATTCAATCTTCTATTGCGAAAGCCTCTTTTGATGCAGAAAAAATTGCTGAAAATGCGAATGAATTGTTACAATCAATAATAAAATTAAAGCCTGCTTCCGCTAAAGGTATTTATGTGAAAAGTGTGTATATGTCGAGCACAATGAGTCCGAGTGTACAAATTGAAACTAAATCTTTAGGGCAATAATTTAATTGTTTTTGCTTACAAAAAAGTAGGCAATGCAAATCTAAAAACATGAAAAAAGAAGACAAAAATAAAGCAATAGAGTTAATGGTAGAGCAACTCGCCAATAACAAAAATTTCTATTTGACAGATACTTCCAGTTTAACTGTAGATAGTATCAACAAATTGAGAAGAATGTGTTTTAACAAAAAAATTCATTTGCAAGTTGTAAAAAACACATTGCTTAAAAAAGCAATGGAAAAACAAAATGATGCAGAATTTAAGCCTTTGTATGCTTCGCTAAAAGGTGCTACTGCAATTATGTTTTGTGAATCCGCAAGTGAACCTGCAAAAGTGATTCAGGAGTTCAGAAAAACAAAAGATAAGCCACTTTTAAAGGCTGCTTTTGTAGAACAATCTGCCTATTTGGGAGACAATGAATTAGCTGGATTAGCAAGTATTAAATCGAAAGAAGAACTTATTGGAGATATTATTGGCTTGTTACAATCGCCAGCCAAGAATGTTATTTCTGCTCTTCAATCGGGAAAAAACACAATTGCAGGTGTAGTAAAAACATTATCAGAAAAGAAATAATAATAAAATTATAATTTAAACCAGTAATTAATCAATTAAAAAACAAAATAAAATGGCAGACGTAAAAACATTAGCAGACCAATTAGTTAGCTTGACAGTAAAAGAAGTACAAGAATTAGCTAAAATTTTGAAAGACGATCATGGTATTGAGCCAGCAGCAGCAGCGGTAGCAGTAGCAACAGGTGGCGGTGGAGCAGCAGCGGCAGCAGAAAAAACAACTTTCGATGTAATTCTTAAAAGTGCTGGAGCAGCTAAATTAGGTGTTGTTAAAATTGTAAAAGAAATCACAGGATTAGGCTTAAAAGAAGCAAAAGACCTTGTTGATGGCGCACCAAAACCAATAAAAGAAGGAATTGCAAAAGAAGAAGCAGAAGCAATTAAAGCACAATTAACAGAAGCTGGAGCTGAGATTGAAGTTAAATAAGCTCTTCTAAATACAATGTTAAGGTTCAGCCTCTTTTCCTTAGGGAGTGAGGCATGTTCCTTTTGTTGTTTATAGTTCTATCTTGTTTTTTAACCTTTAAACTCACGCACCTTGGTTCAGAATAAAAAAGCGCAAAGAATAAACTTTGCTTCAATTAAAAATCAGATTGATTATCCGGATTTTTTGGATATTCAGATAAAATCTTTTCAAGATTTTTTTCAACTTGAAACAACTTCGGAAAACCGGAAAAAAGAAGGTCTTTTTAAGGTTTTTAGCGAAAATTTTCCAATCTCTGATGCGCGAAATAATTTCGTGCTCGAGTTTTTGGATTATTTTGTTGATCCCCCAAGATATTCAATTGATGAATGTATTGAAAGAGGTTTAACTTATAGCGTTCCGCTAAAAGCGAAATTAAAATTATATTGTACCGATCCAGAACACGAAGATTTTGAAACAATAGTTCAAGATGTGTATTTGGGTACAATTCCTTACATGACACCAAAAGGTACTTTTTGTATTAATGGTGCTGAAAGAGTTGTAGTATCTCAATTACATCGTTCGCCAGGAGTTTTCTTCGGTCAAAGTCGCCATGCAAATGGAACTAAATTATATTCTGCACGAGTTATTCCTTTTAAAGGTTCTTGGATAGAATTTGCGACAGACATCAATAGTGTGATGTACGCATACATTGATCGTA
Organism: Bacteroidia bacterium; assembly: GCA_035533735.1. GTDB lineage: Bacteria > Bacteroidota > Bacteroidia > DATLTG01 > DATLTG01 > DATLTG01. The sequence continues at coordinate 6,485 of DATLTG010000442.1, read as the reverse complement.
AAAAGAAATTACCTGTAACTACACTTTTAAGAGCAATTGGCTTTGAAAGTGATAAACAAATTCTCGAAATATTTAATCTTGCTGACGAAGTAAAAGTGAGCAAAGTAGCTTTGAAAAAAGCAGAAGGTCGTAAACTTGCAGCTAGAGTTTTAAAAACATGGGTGGAAGATTTTGTGGATGAAGATACTGGAGAAGTTGTTTCTATTGAGCGTAACGAAGTGATTATTGACCGTGAAACTATTTTGGAAGAACATCATATTGATATGATTGTGGATGCCAATGTAAAATCGGTTATCCTTCATAAAGAAGACGTAAACGCTGCCGATTACGCCATTATTTATAATACATTACAAAAAGATACTTCAAACTCTGAAAAAGAAGCAGTGGAGCATATTTATCGCCAATTGCGAAATGCTGAACCTCCTGATGAAGAAACAGCAAGAGGAATTATAGATAAATTATTTTTCTCTGATAAACGTTATGATCTCGGTGAGGTTGGTCGTTACAGAATCAATAAAAAATTAGGGATGCAAACTCCCGAAGATGTTAAAGTTCTTACCAAAGAAGACATCATTGCCATTATTAAATATTTAATTGAATTAATCAATTCGAAAGCCAACGTTGATGATATTGACCATTTAAGTAATAGAAGGGTTCGTACAGTTGGAGAGCAATTATATTCTCAATTTGGAGTAGGTTTAGCGCGTATGGCGCGTACCATTCGTGAGCGTATGAATGTGCGTGATAACGAGGTTTTTACACCTACAGATTTGATTAATGCAAAAACATTATCGTCAGTTATCAATTCTTTTTTTGGAACCAACCAGCTTTCTCAATTTATGGATCAAACAAATCCGTTAGCTGAGATTACGCACAAAAGAAGATTGTCGGCACTCGGGCCCGGTGGACTTTCAAGAGAAAGAGCCGGATTTGAGGTGCGAGATGTTCATTATACACATTACGGACGTTTATGTACAATTGAAACACCAGAAGGTCCAAACATTGGTTTGATTTCTTCACTTTGCGTTTTCGCGAAAATAAATAAACTCGGATTTATTGAAACTCCTTACAGAACTGTTACTAAAGGTAAGGTGGATGTAAATGAACCTATTATTTATTTGACTGCTGAAGAAGAAGATCAAAAAATAATTGCTCAGGCAAATGCGCCAATAAATGATAAAGGTGCATTTACTGATCACAAAATTAAAGCACGTTACGAAGGAGATTTTCCTGTTGTAGAGCCGGATAATGTACATTTGATGGATGTTGCGCCTAATCAAATTGCCTCGATTGCCGCATCGCTTATTCCATTTTTGGAACACGATGATGCCAACAGAGCATTGATGGGATCGAATATGCAACGTCAAGCAGTACCATTGTTGCGTCCTGAATCTCCTGTGGTTGGAACAGGTTTAGAAGGATTAGTAGCCAGAGATTCAAGAGTGCTTGTAAATGCAGAAGGCGAAGGAGTTGTAGAATATGTGGATGCTTCAGAAATTGTTATTCGTTACAGCAGATCAGATGACGAAAAATTAATCAGTTTTGATGACGATACAAAAAGCTATAAACTCATTAAATTCAGAAAAACAAACCAAAATACCTGTGTTAATTTAAAACCAATTGTAAGAAAAGGGGATAAAGTAACAAAAGGTCAGGTTTTATGCGAAGGATATGCAACTCAAAACGGAGAATTAGCTTTAGGTCGTAACTTGAAAGTGGCTTTTATGCCTTGGAAAGGTTACAACTTTGAGGATGCTATCGTTATTTCTGAAAGAGTAGCACGCGAAGATATTTTTACTTCTATTCACATTGACGAGTATTCATTGGAAGTGAGAGATACTAAAAGAGGATTGGAAGAATTAACTTCCGATATTCCAAATGTGAGTGAAGAAGCGACCAAAGATTTAGATGAAAATGGATTGATTCGCGTTGGTGCTGAAGTAAAAGAAGGCGATATTCTTATCGGAAAAATTACTCCGAAAGGGGAAACAGATCCTTCTCCGGAAGAAAAATTATTGAGAGCTATTTTTGGTGATAAAGCAGGCGATGTGAAAGATGCTTCGTTAAAAGCAACGCCTTCTTTACGTGGAGTGGTAATTGATAAAAAATTATTTTCAAGAGTTGTCAAAGACAAGAAAACGAAAGTAGATGAAAAAGGAATTCTTGACAAAATTGAAAAAGATCATAACTTGGCTGTTGGTGAATTAAAATCCAAATTAGTGGAGAAATTATTTGTGCTTGTGAACGGAAAAAGTTCTCAAGGTGTTCACAATAGTTTGAAAGAAGAAATTGTTCCGAAAGGCACAAAATTCACGCAAAAAATTCTGGAGAAAATCGATTACATCACTGTTAATCCAAGCAGATGGACAACCGATAAAGATAAAAATGATTATATAAAAACTTTGTTGCATAATTTCCATATCAAATACAATGATTTGTTAGGAGCGTACAAACGCAAAAAATTTGCAATCAAAGTTGGGGACGAATTACCTGCCGGTATTATGCAACTTGCTAAAATTTACATCGCTAAAAAACGTAAATTAAAAGTGGGTGATAAAATGGCTGGTCGTCATGGAAATAAAGGTATTGTAGCCAGAATTGTTCGTGATGAAGATATGCCATTTTTGGAAGATGGAACTCCAGTTGATATTGTTTTGAATCCGCTGGGTGTACCTTCTCGTATGAACTTAGGTCAGATTTATGAAACTGTTTTAGGTTGGGCAGGACAAAAATTAGGAATGAAATTTTCTACGCCTATTTTTGATGGAGCCAGTTTAGATCAGATTAATGAATATACTGATAAGGCAGGTGTTCCAAGAAATGGAAGAACCTATCTTTACGATGGTGGAACAGGTGAGCGTTTTGAACAGCCGGCTACAGTTGGTGTAATTTATATGCTTAAACTTGGACACATGGTGGATGATAAAATGCACGCACGTTCAATCGGACCTTATTCACTTATTACACAACAACCTTTGGGCGGTAAAGCTCAATTTGGTGGTCAGCGTTTTGGTGAGATGGAGGTTTGGGCATTGGAAGCATTTGGTGCTGCAAACATTCTTCAAGAAATTCTTACTATTAAATCGGATGATGTTATTGGAAGAGCAAAAGCGTATGAAGCCATTGTAAAAGGCGAAAATATGCCAACTCCCGGAATACCGGAATCTTTCAATGTGTTATTACACGAGTTAAGAGGATTAGGATTAAACATTACTTTGGATTAACAACCAACAACCATGCGTTGTAAAAAATAATTTTTGAAAAAAAATTTTTAACGACAAAAAAAATAAAAAATGGCTTTCAAAAGAGACAATAAACTAAAAAGTAATTTTACTAGAATTACTATCAGCTTAGCTTCACCGGAAGCAATATTAGGACGCTCGAGTGGAGAGGTTTTAAAGCCCGAAACAATTAATTATCGTACTTACAAACCCGAAAGAGATGGTTTGTTTTGCGAACGAATTTTCGGACCGGTAAAAGATTGGGAATGCCATTGCGGAAAATACAAACGAATCAGATACAAAGGTATTGTTTGCGATCGTTGCGGTGTTGAAGTAACAGAAAAGAAAGTAAGAAGAGAGCGAATGGGACACATTAGTTTAGTGGTTCCTGTGGCGCATATTTGGTACTTCAAATCTTTACCTAATAAAATTGGTTACTTATTAGGACTTCCTACTAAAAAGTTGGATATGATTATTTACTACGAACGTTATGTAGTAGTAAATCCGGGAGTAAAAGCCAATGATGGAGTAAATTATTTGGATTTTTTAACAGAAGAAGAATATCTTGAAATTATTGATGCTTTACCAAAAGACAATCAATATTTAGATGATGCTGATCCGAATAAATTTATTGCTAAAATGGGAGCTGAAGCTCTTTACGACTTGCTTTCTCGCCTTAAATTAGATTCACTTTCGTACGATTTAAGACACAAAGCAAATACCGAAACATCTCAACAACGTAAAAACGAAGCGTTAAAACGTTTACAAGTTGTAGAAGCATTTCGTCATGCAAATGAACATATTGAAAATCATCCGGAATGGATGATTGTGAAAGTAGTTCCGGTTATTCCACCTGAATTGCGTCCACTTGTGCCTTTGGATGGTGGTCGTTTTGCAACTTCCGATTTGAATGATTTATACAGAAGGGTTATTATTCGTAACAATCGTTTAAAAAGATTAATTGAGATAAAAGCTCCGGATGTTATTTTACGTAACGAAAAACGGATGCTTCAAGAATCAGTAGATTCTTTGTTTGATAATTCAAGAAAATCAAATGCTGTTAAAACAGATTCAAACAGAGCATTAAAATCGTTATCTGATTCATTAAAAGGAAAACAAGGTCGTTTCCGTCAAAACTTACTTGGTAAACGTGTTGATTATTCAGCTCGTTCGGTAATTGTTGTTGGACCAGAATTGAAATTACACGAATGCGGATTGCCAAAAGGAATGGCTGCTGAGTTATTCAAACCTTTTATCATTCGTAAAATGATTGAAAGAGGAATTGTGAAAACAGTAAAATCTGCCAAAAAAATTGTAGATAAAAAAGATCCTGTAGTTTGGGATATTTTAGAAAATGTATTGAAAGGACATCCTGTTTTACTAAATCGTGCTCCAACATTGCATCGTTTAGGAATTCAAGCTTTTCAACCAAAATTAATTGAAGGAAAAGCTATTCAATTACATCCTTTAGTTTGTACCGCTTTTAATGCGGATTTTGACGGAGATCAAATGGCTGTCCATCTTCCACTTGGAAATGCGGCTATTTTGGAAGCGCAAACATTAATGCTTGCTTCTCACAATATTTTAAATCCTTCTAACGGTGCACCGGTTACTGTACCTTCTCAAGACATGGTGTTGGGATTGTATTACATGACTAAAGGAAGAAAAAGTGAAAAAGAAAATCCTGTAAAAGGAGAAGGTTTGAAATTTTATTCTCCGGAAGAAGCTATAATTGCTTACAACGAAAAGAAAGTTGATTTACACGCATGGGTTCATGTTAAGCTTCATAATATTAAAGAAGACGGAAAATTTGTTTCTAAATTATTTGAAACAACTGTTGGAAGAATTATTTTTAACCAAGTAGTTCCGCAAGAAGTAGGTTTCATTAATGAATTATTGACCAAAAAATCTTTACGAGATATTATTGGTGATATTATGAAAGAAACCGGAATGGCTAAAACAGCTAAATTCTTGGATGATATTAAGAGTCTTGGATTTAATGCGGCTTTCAGAGGCGGACTTTCATTTAATTTGGGAGATGTGGTAACTCCATCCGACAAAATAAAAATGATTGCCGATGCCAATACGCAAGTGGATGAAGTAGTGAACAACTATAACATGGGTTTCATTACCAATAACGAGCGTTACAATCAAATTATTGATATTTGGACACACACCAATTCTCGCATTACTAAAAAAGTAATGGATACGCTTTCAAGCGATAGACAAGGTTTTAATCCTGTTTATATGATGCTTGATTCAGGTGCGAGGGGTTCAAAAGAACAGATTCGTCAGTTAAGTGGAATGCGTGGATTGATGGCGAAACCACAAAAATCAGGTTCTACAGGTGGTGAGATTATCGAAAATCCAATTATATCTAACTTTAGAGAAGGTCTTTCGATTTTGGAATATTTTATCTCTACTCACGGTGCTCGTAAAGGTTTGGCGGATACAGCTTTGAAAACAGCCGATGCTGGATATTTGACAAGAAGATTGGTAGATGTGGCGCAAGATGTTATTATCACAGGACAAGATTGCGGAACGTTACGTGGACTAATTGCAACTCCACTTAAAAAGAATGATGAAATTGTAGAATCTCTATACGAAAGAATACTTGGTAGAACTACCGTTCATAATGTTTATGATCCATTAACAGGAGAATTAATTATTGAATCTGGTTTAGAATTTACAGAAGATATTGCAAAACGTATTGAAAATTCACCAATTGAATCGGTTGAAATAAGATCAGTATTAACGTGCGAAATGAAGATGGGCGTTTGTGCAAAATGCTACGGACGAAACCTAGCAACCGGAAGAATGGTGCAAAAAGGAGAGGCTGTTGGTGTTATTGCTGCACAATCAATCGGTGAGCCGGGAACTCAATTGACACTTCGTACTTTCCACGTTGGAGGAACTGCTTCTAATACAGCAGCATCTTCTAAAATAGAAGCAAAATACGATGGAATTTTAGAGATTGATGAACTAAAAACAGTGCAACGTAAAAATGCAGATAAAACAACTGCAAACGTAGTTATTGGACGTTCTGCTGAAGTACGTGTTATTGATGCGAATACAAGAATTACACTTACAACAGCTCATATTCCTTATGGTTCTCAACTTTATGTAAAAGATGGAGCTAAGGTTAAAAAAGGAGAATTGATTTGTGATTGGGATCCTTACAATGCTGTAATTGTTTCTGAATTTGCTGGTAAAGCTGAATTTGATAATATTGAAGATGGTGTTACTTTCCGTGAAGAATCTGAT
>DATLTG010000441.1:0-3223 GCA_035533735.1 Bacteroidia bacterium | reverse complement strand
TCATCGTTGGCAAGGAATATGGTCCGTAACGATAAAAAACGCCAACGCCAACACCTGCAAAACCAGAAGTGAGAATATTATTAATTTCCAAACCTGATTCGTAATATCCTTTATTCATAGTATTTACAGGAATATTAAATTGTTGTTGCGGATTATTTAAACTTCCAAAACCGATGTGTTCCACAACTGCTACTGAAGGACTGAATTTCCCGATTCGAATCCACGGATTAAAAGTGTGAATGTAAAAAAGTGCTGCATATTTGTTGGATAAAAATTCGTTCATCCGCATTGTTTCAAAACTATTTGGAGCAGAAATTCCGTATTGCAAAAAGCTCCCGATGCCGTTGTATAAATTGGTGTAAGGCAAATTTCCTTGAATGTAGCCGCCCATTAATCGTAAAGTAGATTCGCCCAAATTACGAATGACGAATTTTTTTTCGATTTTTAAATCGTAACGAGAATATTGAAACTGCCCATTCATCAGGTTATTAAAGCCTTGTGTAAATTTAAAAAATACAATCGGATATTTTGTTCCGAGCGATACCAACGAAAAAGGTGTTTGAATAAATTTCTCTTTATATGCCCAACGAAAACCAATTCCTGCTTCAGAAAAACGATATTGCGTTAACAAAACAGTTGCATTATTTTCAGAAATCCCAAAAGCATAATTATTTGTAGTTGTGCGTAATTGCTCGTTTACAAAGCAATTAAATTTAAAATAATGTAAAGCACGAAAATTTAAAGACGCTTCTTCTTTCTGAATTTTATCCATTTCTTGAACCAAATAATCCCTGAAATTATTGGTAGAAATTAAACTTTCATCATCATAAAAAGTGGTGCCGCCAGATTCAATAACATCGTTGGAATATGCCACTTTAAAATTAATTTCATGCGCTTTATTTAACTCAAAATTAGCATCTCCTCCATATTTAAAAGCCTTGTCTGTAAAGCCATAAGCACCATATCCACCTACTGAAAAAAACTTTGAAAATTTATCGCTTGTGTGCGCACCAAGTCCTAAACGAAAACCTTCGTAACGATTATAACGAAGAAAACGATTCATATCTAAATTGAAGATTCCAATTGGAATTTTTCCAGAAGAAAGAATTTCGAAAGCTTTTATTTTTCGTTCGAAATGCTCAGCAGTTCCAATGCTATCAATTACTTGATATGTTTTTTTCTCTTTTGTAGATAAAGAATCTACGCGATATTGGTTCCAAAAAGCATCCGATTTTTTTGAAGCATCATCGGCAAAAGCAACTTGTATTTGATTAAATTCCTTTCTTTTTAAAGGCGGATCCAACACAATATTTTTCAGATAACTGCGACTAACAGCTTTAATTTTTCCAAGCGAACTGTTTTCATTTGGCGTTGCTCCCATTGCTACAACTGAATCTCCTACAAAAATATCATTGTAAATCCAATCGGTATTTAACTGCACCGGAAACCATTTTGTATTATCTATACACGCATATTTTTGTTGAATGTGTAAATCAATTTTTCCATCATCAATAGCAGGTTGTGCCAATACATTTTGAATGGCATAACCGTTTGTGTTGATGTAAAGCACACCTTTTAATCCTTCAAAAACTTTTCTTTTTTTCGGCTGAAACGAAATAATGTAAACAGTATCTTTTCCTTGAAAAATGGTATCTTTTAATAGAAAAAAATATTTTTTTAAACTGCCTTTGCTAATCGGATTGATGTATTTTTTTCCGAGAATACTTATTTCGGGCGTGTAAAAAGAAAAGGATTGCATTTGCGTTGCCAACAAAGCAAAAGGCGAATTTTTTAATCCGGAAGTGCGCGAAGCAATAATGGTTTCCTTGTTATTATCAGGATACATAAAATCTCGATTGCTAACCGATTCCATTAAAAATAAATATTGTTTTTTTAACAATTTCTCGATTTTAGAATCTTTTTTTAAAGTATCTAATGAATTTAAACTGTCTGCATCGCTTTTCATATCAGCAGTTACAAACATTTTGTTGTAAGAAGTATAAGTGAATGAATGATTTTTTTCGGGATTATTTTTATCGGAATTTTCAATCGCTAATCGAATAATTCTATCGGCAGGATTAATGCCTGGCAAAATGGTAACTTCTTTTAATTGAGTTACATTTTCTTCTAATTTAATTAAAATGGAATTTTGATTTTCAGACGATTTAATTTTGTAAACAAACGTTTGATAACCGAGATATGAAAAACTTAAACTGTTAATTGGATGCGAAGAAGTAATCGTAAAATGCCCATCAATATCGGCAGTTGTCCCTTGTTGTTCGCCAGTAATGGTAACGCTTACAAAAGGCAAAGGATTTTTTGTTTCTGCATCAATAATTTTACCTTGCAGCGAAAAAGTTTGCGCATTTGCAATGAATGCGAAAGAAAAAAATGTGAGGAAGAAAAAATATTTTTTCAAAATTTGCATCCGCTAATTTATAGTATTTTACTTCAAGTGGCTGATTTTGGTTCTACTCATTTTTAATTTTTATTTCACTTGTTGCCTAAACTTATCCGAAAAAAAGAAGCTCCGAAATTTTTTTTTCGGAGCTTCTTTTTACAATTTACTTCTTGAATAGCTATGCTATACTTTGTTTAGGAGCATATAAATTAAATACAAATTGTAATACAATATCGACACTGAATAGAATAATAACTGTATAATATAAAAAGTGATTGTTGTTAGCCATATATTTTAACATCACTACTAAAACAACTACAAAAAGAGTAACGGAAAATAGCCACCATAACCAAAGATTTAAAGCAGTTTTTGGAGAAGGTGTTATCATTTTTTTATAGTTTTTTCGAGTTCCAAGTAAATACCATATTGCAAAAACAATCAAAAAATAGCCAAATGAATGCGCGAAAGTTGGCAGTGTTTTTATTAAAACTAAATCCAAGCCCAAACAAAAAAAAGTAATTATTTGGATTACTATTCGGGAAAATTTAATGCTCGTTAAGTTATTTTTCGTTTCCATTTTCTGAGTTTTTTTTTACAATGTAATTAGTTGATGATTACGCTATATTTTGTTTTTTCGCGGCATATATGTTAAAAATAAAATGCAATACAATATCAACACTATAAAGCGTAATAACGGCATAAAATAAAAAAAGATTTTGGTTGGCGATATACTTATACATAAGTACCAAAGTAACAGCAAAAGTAATAACAGAAAATAGCCAACCCAGCCAAAGCCTCATCGCAGTTTTAGGAGAAGGCTGT
>DATLTG010000440.1:0-2073 GCA_035533735.1 Bacteroidia bacterium | reverse complement strand
CTATTATGCTATCAAAGAATCTATTTATGTATTTTAAATAGTTATGAATAACCGATGGTTAATTTTGCGTAACATGAGTGAACTAGATTTATTTACCACCGAGTTCGTTGTCGCAGAGAAGAAAGCCAAGTATCAAAAGGTTGTCTAGGTCGTCTCTTATGCCTTGTGCCTAACTTGTATATATGCGCGATATAGCTCCAATCCAACCAAATCAGATTGGCTTTGTGCTATAAATGAAATTTTATTTTTTTATAAAAATAGTAATTTACCGATTACAAATCGCTAAGCGTCTATACTTTTAACGAAGATGAAATTTTATTTTGTTAGGAAGAATTTTGATTTAACGACTTATTTTAAAAAGGTCTTCTCAGGCAATTTTTAAAATATTTTTGCGAGATAATTGAAGAGCAATAAAATTAAGCACGGTGCCAATCAATACCAACACAAGTATTCTGCTCAAAAATAAAGTGTTTGTTATTGGAAGCATTCGCCAAAAAATATCGTAAAATCCTTGTATTCCCCAGTAGTTGACGGTGAATACAGAAATTTTTTGCATCGCTGCCGGCATTATAAAAGTCGGAATCATACTTCCGCCCAAACAGCTCATCACCAATACAATTAAGGTGGACATGCCTTGTACTTGCTGACGCGATTTTGCCATCGAAGCAATCAACATTCCAAAACTGGAACAAGCATAAGCAGTTGCAATAATCATAATAATAAGCCCTGGGATATGCGAAAAAATTGCTAAACCAAAAGCCAATCTTGCATAAACAAACATTACTACTAATTGAAAAATAGACATCAAATTCGCGGAAATCATTTTGCCAAATAATACGCTGTCAGGACGGATTGGCGCGTACAATAATTTTTTTAAAGTGCCTTCTTGTTTTTCGTCTAATAAACTTGCACCCATTCCAACTACAGAAAATAATAACATCATTATAGCTGTTCCGGCAACGGCTTGAATAAGTCCGGGCGAATTTTCTTTTTCAGCAACAAGCGCTGTTGATTTTATCATTCCTTGCGATTCTTGTTTAGTATCGGTGGATGAAAAATTTTGCAAAATCTGAGAATGAATTTTGGCTCTGGTCGCAGAATCTAAATTTGGATATTGCGCATCAAATTTTGAAAGTGTGTTTTTGGTCATTGATTTTGCTCCAATAATTCCCATCAATTTTCCGATAAGTGCGCCTTTAAGCATTCCAACTTCTGCATCTCTGGCAGAATCATATTCAAATTCGATTGGCGGTTTACTGCCGGCATTTAACGAATCGCTAAAGCCTTTATGGAAAACTAAAATGGCAGCTTCATCGCCTTTTTTAACCATATTTTGAGCGGAATCAAGAGTGGTAACTTCTACCGAAAATTCTTTCGAGGAATCGAGTTGCGCAATTACATTTTTTGATGCAGTTGTATTATCGGCATCTGCCACCACCAATGTAGTTGGTTTCGATTCTCCTTTTGTTTGTCCAACGCCTCCAAAAGCAAATGCAAAAAGTGTTATTAATGCAATAGGAACGGCAAATGTGAGAAGCATTGCACGCTTGTCTGCAAAAAATAATTTTAAATCTTTCAGAGCTATTTTTATCATGTTAGTCGCGCAATTGTTTGCCTGTTAAACTTAAAAAAATGGTTTCTAAATTTACTTTCTGAATTTCAATATTGGTGATATTTAAACCCAAATCATTGCATTTTAAAATGATAACGGATAAATCTTTTTTTACATCTGATGAAAAAAAGTGAATGGTATTTTCAGCACGTTTCAAATCCTGCCATTGAGCAGTCATCTTTTCAAATAAATTGTCTGTTAAATTTACGAACGAAACAACAATTGTTTCTTGAATTTTGCTCAATGATTTTAATTCTTCCAACGTTCCTTGCGCAATAATTTGTCCGTTGTCAATAATCGCAATTCGATCGCAAAAACGTTCTGCTTCCTCCATATAATGTGTGGTATAGACAATCGTCATTCCTTCTTTATGCAATTTTTCTATCACTTCAAAAATTAAATTTCGGCTCTGCGGATCAATGCCCACAGTAGGTTCGTCCATAAATAAAATTTTTGGCTGA
>DATLTG010000439.1:0-5138 GCA_035533735.1 Bacteroidia bacterium | reverse complement strand
GGGATTAACATTAATTGGATTTGTGGTAGCACCAGTACTCCAAGAATAACTTGTAGCTCCACTTGCTAATAAAGTACTTGAGCTTCCTGCACAAATAGAAGAAGGTGTTGCCGTAACTATTATTGTTGGAGGAACACATATTAGACAAATAGGTTTTATCGGGTGACAGTTAGACATGGCTATTGAAGCTGCAAAACCATTTCCGCAAGCTATTACTTCTCCATTATTATTAACAGCAACATCGTAAACAGCAGATGGTGTTGCTGCAGTAGCAAGTTGTATTAAATTAGCATCGTATTTAACTACTTGATTGCTGGATCCAACGTAAACATTTCCGCAACTATCAATATCTAACCCGCTATTTCCAGGTGAGTTAGTGCCTAAAAAAGAAGATGAAGTTCCTCCTGGAATTGGTGCAGAAGCGACTATTGATCCATTACTAATGTTGCGTTTATCAACTGTTTTACCACTTTGAGTATATATAAAATTACCATTTGTTTTCATGGCATTTAAGCCCAAATTGCCTTTCACGGTATAGCTAGGACTTCCGTAAGCAAAATTGTAGTTATTAATTGATTTATAGTTCAATGTTAATGCTGGAGTTATAGATCCGATAGAATCAAGTGTCATAAAATAAAAATTTCCGTTAGATGAGGGGCAAATAGACCTAACTTCATGGATAGTGGGAGGAAATCCGGAAGAATAACCACCCACAATTATTGTACCCAAAATAGCACCATTGGTTAGATTTATATTCATAATTGCACCTCTATAACTACTTGCACTCAGAGCACTTGGCGTTGTCATTCCCCCGACTACTAATTGTGTTTGATCACAATTAAAAGCTAAATGCCAATATTCGTAAAGTGGACCAAAAAGTCCGTTTGGATTGTTGTGCCAAACCAAACCTCCACTCGTATTTACTTTTGAGATTTCGCCATTAGAACCCGAAGTAACATAAGAGTTCCCTGCCAAATCAGTAATCATTGTTCCCATCCAATAGTTGGCAGAATCCCAAGGTGTATTGTAAGTCCATTGAAGAAGACCGGCAGCACTGTATTTTTTTAGAGCCAATGGAGTATCTCCTCCATATAAATAAACATTTCCAGCACCATCTACTTGCGTATTCCAAACTTTTCCACTATTTGGAAAACTAGGTGTTATTGTCCACGGGTCAATCGTTACTTCTTTTGTATTATCATAATTCTCTAATCCAAAAGAAATTGTATTTCCTGTTTGCAGAAAACGAGAATTTACAATATTGGAATGATTATCTGAATAAAAAGTAGTAGGAGCATGGTCAATAATATCGCCAAAATCAGTTGAAATATGAACATCACCATTCATTAATTGAACTTGATGTCCATCAGAATAATGCAGTTTTACTTGTGTAATATCTGCACCTGGATGAAGTATTATTGAGTATTCAATTCCTTTGTCAGGATGAAAAACATACTCCACATCAATATTAGGATATAGGTTTTTATAAATTATTTTTTTGAAAGCAGCAATGTGATTGATGTTTTTTAACCCTCCGTTTTCCTTAATACTATAACTGTAATAATCAGTTGTTTCATCTTCTGCAACTATTTGCACATCACTATTTGCACCTTCCCAAGTGGCGTAAACAATGTCGGTTTTAGTTTCAATTTTTTTGTTGTCGTTTTCTTCTTCATTCAGGTTTGCTTCTTCTTTTTCTCCAGTTTTTTCTGTATTTACTTGTTTTGCAAAACGAAAAATAACACCTTTATCAGTAAAATAAATTTTTGACTGACCGCCATCAAATCCGTATTTAATAGAAGATTGCTCTAAATCTGTTAGTTGAAATTGTCCTTTATTTTCTACGAAAACTCGATCTTTTGGATCGTTATAACGAATCAACCAGCTTGTGTTATTTGTTTGAGCAAAGATTCGAAAAGCAAATGTTGAAAGAATTATTAATAAATAGGTGTTTTTGTTAAGTAATTTATTTTTCATTTTTCGGAAAGATATAGTTTGAGAATAAAAAAATATTTTTTTTTGCCAAAAATAACAAAATACCTTGATATATGAAACAGCATTCTAAAAAAACGTAGTCAATTGATAAATTAGTTGTTGTGTGAGTTAAAAAAATATTTATTTAACTTGGAAATAAATAAATTTGGTTTAGATTCGTCCCTTACAACAATCAAAAAATGAACTATTTTTTTCCATCTCTTATTGGTTCAAAAAAAGAACTTAAATTATATTCGGCAAATTTGCCATTTTCCGTCAATTCTGGAAAAAATGCACTTCGTTTACTATTGCGTTCTTTCCAATTAAATGAAGGTTCTGTTGTAGCCATTCCTGTATTTGTGTGCGACAGTCTTATTAAAGCAGTTAATGCCGAGAAACATATTCCACTATTATTGGATTTAAAAAAGGATGCCACTTTTTGGACGGATTATGATTTTGATTATTTGCAAAAAATGGATGTGAAAGTAATTGTGCTGGTACATTTGTATGGTTTTATTCATCCTGAAACAGAAAAAATAATTCTTTTTTGTAAAGAAAAAGGAATAAAAATTATTCACGATGCAGCGCAAAGTTATGGTGTAGATGAAAAAAAAATTTCTGAAGGAGATGGTATTGTATATTCTTTTGGTCCTGGTAAATCAACAACTGCTGCAAGAGGAGCTATTGTAAAAGGACTTTCTCTTAATTTCTATAATGAAAATGTGGAAAAAAAAATTTCGATAGGACATTATTTCGATGCACATTTTTTTTTAGAATCAAGAATTTTTAATAAGAAAAAAAAATATTTTCAAAAATATTTTCAAAAAATAATTTTTAAGATGTTTCCGCTTTCGGATAAAATTTATGGGATGTCGCATTTTCAGAAAAAAGCCGCTAACTGTGCCATAAATTTAGTAGAAAAAAGAAATATTGAACGTGAAAAACGCTATCAATTAATGGCTAAATCTCTAACACAAAATAGTTTATTGAAAATTGCTTACGATGATGTGAAAGGTTTGTATTTTAAAGTTGTTATAACGGTTTCTTCTGAAGTAAATAAATTTAAGCATTTCCTTTTCGAAAATAGTATTCCTTTTTTTTGTTTGTACGATTCTTTGGATAAAAAAATGTATAAAATGACAACTTTGAAATATTTTAAAAAAGAAGCTCCTAATTTTATAGAAATTTCATGTGAAGCATCTATTCCTATGGCAGAAATAGAAAGAATAGCAAGACTTTTAACACAATTTAAATGATTGTAATAAGTGGAACTCAATATTACTCCGAAGGGCAACAAAAATTACCATTTTGCTTCCTAAAACAATATGCAGAATTTGAAAAAGAAACTCACTGCGATGAGTTGCTTATTGTTTTTTCGGATGATAAAAAAACACTCATTCCATTAAAAATACATGTTGCTAAAGGCTTTAAAATAGGACAATTATTACATCCTCCATTGCATAATAACTGTCGTTTGAATGCAATGGAGGAAAAAATATTTTTGAACGAATTAGTTTTTTTTATTCAAAAATATAAAATTTGCGATCGCATTGTACAACCTGCCAATTACGCCATTTTTAAAGCCTTCCCAGATAAATCAATCTATACAGCTTTTGGAACTTTTTTTTTAGACTTGGAAAATAATTCAGAAGAAAAATTATTTTCCAAGCTACATTCGAAACATCGTAATAATATTAGGAATGCGGATCGTAAAGGTTGTCAGGTGGAATATGGTAAGTTACAAATACCTGTTTTTTATCAGTTGTACCAACAAACTATGGCTCGTTCTGCAATGTTTTGTGAGCCTTATAATTATTTTGAAAGAATTTATCATAAAATGAATGATTCTAATTGCATTTGTGCCGTTGTTTATTTTAAAAATCAGCCAATGGGAGCTTTGTTGATACCTTTTACAAACTATGGAGCTTACTATTTATTTGGTGCATCGGCAGAAATAATTTATATAACAGGAGCTATCAACTATTTACATTGGGAAGTGATTAAAAAATTAAAATCACAAGGTGTTAAACGGTATGATTTTGTCGGAGCCAGATTAAGTAACATATCAGGTACTAAATTGGAAGGAATTCAAAAATTTAAAGCTCGTTTTGGAGCAGAATTAGAAAAAGGATATTTTTGGAAATTGGATATAAATAAATTCAAGTGTTTTGTGTTCGATTCTTTACTATTTTTAAAACTTAAATTGAATAGAAAATCGCTTTTATTAGATATTGTAGATCAGGAAAATAAAAAAATACATCATGGTTAATTCTAAAACAATTCTATTTACGTTCGACTATGAATTGTTTTTAGGAGAAAGAAGCGGAACTGTTGATAAATGCCTGATTGAACCAACAAACAGGCTTCTTGAAATTTTAGAACAATACAATTTTAAAGCTATTTTTTTTGTAGATACAACCTATTTGATACGATTATCCGAAGTAAGTAAAAACAATGAAAAAGCTTTCTGCGATTTTGAAAAAATTAAAATGCAATTGCGGAAGATAGCAGAAAAAAAACATGAAATTTTTCCGCACATTCATCCACATTGGTTAGATGCAGTTTATTTGGAAGAAATTAATCAATGGCAATTAAAAAAAAATGATAAGTATCGATTTTCTTCATTAGTAGTGGAAGATAAAGAAATGCTTTTTGAAAAATCTTTTTTTATACTGAACGAAATACTACAACAAATAAATATTGGATTCAAAATAGATTCTTATCGCGCAGGTGGTTGGTGTATTCAGCCATTTTCGGATTTTATTCCTTATTTTGAAAAACATAAAATAATAAATGAATTTAGTGTTTTAAGAGGAGTTTCTAATTTTAACGATGTACAATATTTTGATTTTGAAATAACGCCTAAAAAAAATATTTATAGATTTAAAGATGATATTTGTATTGAAGACAGTAACGGAAAATACGTTCAATATAGCATATCAACTATAAAAATTAATAAATGGTCTAAGTTTATCGAACGTATATTATTAAAATATTTATGGAAAATGGGCAATCGTTCAATCGGTGATGGAAATGGATTAGCAACTAAAAAAACGCAATTACATTACAAAATAAGCAGTAATTTAGAAATGATTTCAATAGAATTACTTACCAAAGTTAAATTACCTATATATTTAAAAAATATTAAAAAAAATAACTATACA
>DATLTG010000438.1:0-3535 GCA_035533735.1 Bacteroidia bacterium | reverse complement strand
GTGATTAAAAACGGAATTCCGGTTGCTATTGTTGGTAAACCGAATGCCGGAAAATCTACTTTATTAAATGTTTTATTAGAAGAAGAAAAAGCCATTGTTTCTGAAATTGCCGGAACAACACGCGATGCCATTGAAGATGAAATGATAATTGATGGTATTTTATTTCGATTTATTGATACAGCCGGAATTCGCGAAACAAGCGATATAATTGAATCAATGGGCGTTTCGAAAACCTACGAAAAAATAAAACAATCGTCTATTGTTATTTATCTTTTTGATGTTCACGAAATAAGCAGCAAAGAACTTTCGGGCGTTATTACTGAATTGAAATCGCACCAAAGTAACGCGCAATTACTAATTGTTGGTAATAAAATAGACAAAGAAGATATTGATTATACAAAAAGTGAATTTTCGGATATTAAAGAAAAAATTGTTTTTATTTCTGCCAAAAACAAAACTCATATTGACGAATTAAAAAAACAATTGGTTACACTTTTCGATAACAGAACAGTAAATGTAAGCGAAACAATTGTTACCAATGCTCGTCATGCCAACGCTTTGCAACAAACCAATAATACATTAAACAAAGTAATGATTGGATTAAACAACAATGTTACCGGTGATTTTTTAGCAACAGATATTAGGAATGCGCTGCATTATTTAGGTGAGATAACAGGAGAAATATCGTCAGATGACCTTTTGAAAAATATTTTTTCCAAGTTCTGTATCGGAAAATAATTGATTCCAAATCAATGGAAGCCGTGATTCACTTCTAATCATTTTGAATTGTTATTACAAAATTTGTACCTTATTTGTACCTCAAAATAAATCTTTATACCTTTTTGTATTTCTCAAAAAATATTTTCGATTATTCAAGTAATTCTTTTTTAGCGGCATCCAATATCGCAAATGCTGCGGCTCTGTTGTGCGATTCAGCATACAATCTTAAAACAGGTTCTGTTCCAGAAGCACGAATCATTAACCAATCGTCATCACTAAAATAATATTTAAAGCCGTCTAAATTTTCTGTTTTAACAATTTTATATTCTCCAAACGACTTGTATTTATTGGCATTACAATTGACAACAATTTTATTTTTCACTTCTTCATCAATATGTAAATCGAAGCGTTCAAAAGCAAAAGAACCAACTATTTCATAAATTTCATCAATTAATTCCTTTAAGGATTTTCCTGATTTTGCCATATATTCCCAAATAACCAAACCCATCCAAATTCCATCGCGTTCAGGAATATGACCTTTAATTGCAATTCCTCCAGATTCCTCGCCTCCTAATAATACGTCTTCCGAAATCATAATTCCGCAAATGTATTTAAAGCCAATTTTCACGACTTCGTTTTCCAAACCAAAATGCTTGCAAAGCTTTTTAACTCTTGGCGTTACAGAAAATGCAGTAACCACTTTTCCGGTATATTTCTTTTGCTCTACTAAATATTTTATCAACAATAAAATTAAATGATGCGAATCAATAAAATTTCCTTCATTGTCGTATAATCCAATTCTATCAGCATCTCCATCAGTTGCTAAACCGCAATCAATGTCTTCTGAGATTTTTATCATTTCAGCAAATTCACGCAAATTTTTATCAATTGGTTCAGGTGCTTGACCGTCAAACGAAGGATTATAATCTGCGTGCATAAATGTAATTTCTGGAAATAATTTTCGCATTACATTTTGTCCAGCTCCATACATTGCATCATACGCAAAGTTTAAATCTGAATTTATAATCACTTCCATGTCGAAATTATTTTCAACATGTTCACAATACATTGTTTCTAAATCAATGTATTTTAAAAAATTATTTTTCTCGAAATCTGTTAATGATAAATTTTCTGTGTTGATGGTTGATTTATCTAAAATCATATCTTCAATTTCCTGCACTTTATCTGGCAAAAGCGGACCGCCATAACTTCCTTTTAATTTATAACCGTTGTATTCAGGCGGGTTATGACTGGCAGTTATGATGATTCCTATATCGGCTTTGCAATTAAGTGTTCCCAACGAAATCATTGGCGTTGAAACAAAGCCTTCTGCTAAAAAAACCTTGATTTTATTTGCCGCCAATATTTTCGCTACTGTTTCTGCAAATAATTTTCCACCAAAACGGCAATCATGTCCAAGCACTACGGACGGATTTTTGGTTTGTTTCAATAACCACAAAGCAGTTGCTTCCGCTACACGCGAAACATTTTCAACTGTATATTCCTTTGCTATAATTGCTCTCCAACCGTCTGTTCCAAATTTAATTTTTGTCATAATTTATTTTTCTGTATTGAAGTTTCAAAAGTAAACATAATCTAAAAACGTCCGAAAAAATATTTTTTGATTTTAGACTATCTCAAAATATTATTTTCATTTAAACATTTTCTAAATTTTCGTGCATTGGCACTCTGTTGCGCTATAGTTGTAGAAAAATCATGTTTTCCTGTTCCGAATTCGGCACACATATAAATGTAATTATTTTTGTCGTAATTGAGTACCGCATCAATGGAAGAAATTTCGGGAAGCAAAATGGGACCTGGAGGCAAACCTTTGTACATATAGGTATTGTAAGGCGAATCAATCGTTTTATCAGCATTTAAAACACGTGTTATGGAAAAATCTCCGGCAGCATAAATTAATGTCGGATCAGATTGCAAAGGCATTCCGCGTTTTAAACGATTGATATAAAGTCCGGCAATTATTCTTTTTTCTTCATTGTTTTGCGATTGTTCAGCCTGAACTATAGAGGCAAGAATAGAAACTTGCGTTTGTGTAAATTCCATTTTTTGAGCTTCATTTTTTCGAGTTACTGTCCACATTTTTTTGTACGCAGAAGCCATTTTATCCATCCATTCATCAACCGAAGTATTCCAGTAAAATTGGTAAGTTTCGGGAATAAACAAAGCCATAATATTGTTTTTATTCATTCCGTATTTCTGTAAAAAATCATTGTCGTTTAACGCATTCATAATGCTCACCGAATCAGCTTCTATTTTACCTGAAACACGAGAAGCTAATTGCTCTTTTGTACGCACATCATTTAAAGTAAATTCAATCGGTTCTTGTTTTCCAGAACGCAATAAATTAATTAAGGCATCATTGCTCATACTTTCTAAAACTCGGTATCTGCCGGGTTTTATATTTTCAGGATATTTCTTTTGTTTCGCGAGCCATTCAAAAGTTGTTCTATTAATGATAATATTTTTTTCATATAACATATTCAGCACTTCCTCAAAAGTGGCGCCTGTATGAATATAAATAAACTGCGATTTTTTTCCGTTTAACGAAACATTCGATTGATAAACTGCTTTATAGCCAATGTATCCGCCAATAATTACGGTTACTGAAACTATTAAAAATAATGATATCAGAATTTTTTTTCGAAAACTTTTTTTCTTCTTTGCCAAACCTATTAAACCGTTTTTAATTTTTGTAATATTTCTTTTGCTTGATTATTTGTTGGATTTTTTTTCAATACTTCTTGCAAAATAATTTTAGCTTTTGCATATTTTTTTTGAAAAATAAACAATCCTG
>DATLTG010000437.1:0-4229 GCA_035533735.1 Bacteroidia bacterium | reverse complement strand
TTAGATTGTTATTTGTGATTACAAAATTTTGTGCATTAGCATTCATATATATACCAAAATTAGAAGCTCCACTCATATTGCAATTGCTTATGGTATCATTATTATCGGTGCCTGCAAACGAAACACCAGTGCTCATCCCTGATAGGTTGTCATTATTGAACAAACAATTATTACATCCGCTCACAAGTAGTGGAGTGCGGCTATTTAATGGACTTGCAGTAATAGTGGTGAAATCCCATCCGCTTACATTTATTGTATTACAATTTTGCAAATACAAAACATTTCCTGTATGCCCACCGTACGTATTTTTATTTGGACCTGTTCCGGTAGGTGGCGTAATAGTAAAATGCGAGGTGCAGTTATTCAGATACCACGCATTAGCTGAACCTGTAAAATTATTTCCAGAAACAGCAGCAGGTGTTCCATAATTATAATAAAGCCCCCAACTTGCACAGTTCGTTAGATTGTTATTTGTGATTACAAAATTTTGTGCATTAGCATTCATATATATACCAAAATTAGAAGCTCCACTCATATTGCAATTGCTTATGGTATCATTATTATCGGTGCCTGCAAACGAAACACCAGTGCTAACTCCACTTAGGTTATCATGGTCAAATACACAATTATTAACCGAATTGGCAGAGATAGCAGTTGAACCGCTTATTCCTGAAAAGTCAAGGTATTTTATAGTAGCTCCATTTGCTCCATTAAGTTGGAACATAGAACTTCCAGCAATAGAAATTAAGGGACTTGACACGAAACCAGGTTGAGTAGTTCCATCCACTAAAATGTGTCCGGTTATTGATACCGTTGACAAAAGAGTAATTGTTTGAGCTCCACTACCAATATTGAAATTAATTGTATCAATTCCACCAGCTGCATTTGCATCTAATATTGCTTGTCGTAACGATCCTGCTCCAGAATCGCTATTATTGTTTACAGTAAAAGTTGTCCCAAAAGTTGAAGAAGTAACAAAAATTAAAGTTGTAAATAAAGAGAGTAATTTTGTTTTCATATTTATATGCTTTTGTTTTTTTGCGTTTGCGGCAAAAGTAAGTTTTTTTATTATAAAAAAGAAATACTTTTATTTTTAAAAAATTACTGTTGATATGAAACGAAGCAATAACAAAGCCTTAGCAATTTAATAGTTAAATCTTAATACGACTTTAAATCAGTTTATTTTTATCCAACACGTAATCGGATAATGATCTGAATAGTTTTTATGAATAATGTGAAAGTCAGTAGCAGTCATACTTTTGCTATGCATAATATAATCTATTCTAAATGACGGAAATGAGCCGTCATAAGTTCTTCCAAAACCATTTCCACTTTCTTTAAAAGCATCTTGTAAATTATTACTAATAGTATGATAGGCATAAGATGCAGGAGTATCATTAAAATCTCCGCAAATAATAATTGGGTACGGACTTTTATTCATACTCGCTTTAATAATATCCACTTGCGTTGCACGTTTCATAAAAGCAATTTTTAAATGCTCAAAAATACTTTTCGAATTCTGAATATTTTGTGTTTCCTTTTCTTTTGAAAGTGCTGTTATGTATTTGTAGTCGGAAGGTGCAAATTCAATGGATTGTAAGTGCATATTATAAATCCGAATAGTATCATTATTTACTTTTATATCGGTGTAAATACAAATATTATTTGACGTATTTGAAAACGTAATATCTACTCTATTTACTATTGGATATTTAGAAAATGTAACTATTCCATAGTGATAAACGCCTCGAACTGTTTTGGTATAATAAACATGATAATTTTTTGCATCTTGAAATTTTACAAGTGTATCTAACGTGCGAAATTTTTTCGTGTCATCATTATAAAATTCCTGAAAACACATAATATCCGCATTTTCTTTTTTTAGTAAATCAAACATTTTATTACGCGTTTCTTTGTTGTGCGACCAATTGTACAAATCAAATAAACGAACGTTATAAGACAATACTTTCAAAGAATTATTTTGCGAAAAATTATTTTTTTCATTGGCATGAAAATGTATCTGAACAAAATTGGGATATTCAAAAAAGCCGACAATCAAAACTATAATGGAAATCCAAACTATTTTTTTTCTAAATACTAACCAATAGCACACAAAAAAAAGTGCTGCCAAAACTAAAATTGGAAATCCTAAACCGAAAAATGAAAACAGCCAACACTTTGCAGGACTTACAAATTCTGCGAAATAAGACATTAAAAGTCCGAATACAAAAATAATATTTAGCGCGAAAAATATTTTATTGAAATACGACATTCCACGTATTTCAGCTTTTAGTTTTTTGAGAAATGAAGAAAGAGTCATCGTTATTTTTTATTACTAACGTGAAATAAAAATTCTTTTTCTTCCTTCGTTAAACTGTCGTAACCGGCTTTTGAAATTTTATCCAAAATAATATCCGTCTTTTTCTGTTTTTCATTTCGAATAGCGTTGTATTCTTCATCAGTTAAAGTTCTTTTGTAAGCAACTTTCATGCGCGATTTTTTTTTGAAAGTTGGAAGTAGCCGTTCAAAAAAAGTTGAAAATCGCAGCGAAATATCTTTTCCTTTTTTGTATTGAAGAATGTATAAATAGCCAAAAAGTGCGCCTCCGATATGTGTAATTTTTCCACCTGTGTTGTTTGAAAAATCAATAATACTTGTTAAAATAAATGCGCCAAGTGCGAGGTATTTTAAAGGAACAGCTCCGAAAAAAATTAAAGTAATTTCCTGATTAGGAGCTAAAGTTGCCACGGCAACAATAATTGCCATAATTCCTCCGGATGCGCCAATTGTAATGGTGTTTTGAGGTAATCCGGGAATTAAATTATAAGCAATAATATATAAAACGGCTCCGGAAATGCCACCTAATAAATAAGTGCCAATCAATCGTTTGCTGCCTAAATACTGCATAAACAATTGTCCCATCCAATACAACCAAAGCATATTAAATAAAATATGGGTAATGTTTTCGTGCAAAAACATATAACTGACAAGACTCCAAGGATGATAAAGTAATGTTTTAAGATTTGTAGTAACGGCAAAATAGTAATCTACGCCTTCACTAAATCCATTAATGAAAACGTTTAGAATATTTACAAAAAGAAAAACAAAGCAATTAATCAGAATCAATTGCATTACAACATTTTCTTTTTCTCGGAAAGTTTTTTTTATGTCGTCAATTATGCTCATTCAAACTAATAAAAATTATTAGAATTTTTTTGCCAATATTTTATTAAAATAAACCCAAACAACATTCCGCCAAGATGTGCAAAATGGGCAACATTATCACCAGGATTATTAGCAATTCCACTATAAAGTTCCAATGCGCCATAAAAAATGACAAAATATTTTGCTTTTACCGGCATGATAAAATATACGTACAAAAGCGTGTTTGGAAACAACATTCCGAAAGCCAACAAAACGCCAAAAATAGCTCCAGATGCGCCAATCACATCTATATCTTTTCTAAGTCCAAGTAATTGATTCAGAAAAATTAAAGATTGTCCTTTAAAATTAGAAAAATGATCGCCATTATTAAACAAATTTAGAATGGCAGGATCATTTTTATATTCCGAAAAATGTTTGCTTACAATTGCGTAAAAGGCATTAGGATCAGGCGAAAGCGCATAATTACTTATGATGTTTTGCAAATAATAAAATTCGCCTGTGGCAACTGCTTGTTGTACCAAAGCTGCGCCAATTCCGCAAATCATGTAAAAGATAAGAAATCGTTTTCCGCCCCAATAATTTTCAAGCATATTTCCGAACATCCACAAAGCAAACATATTGAAGAAAATATGCGCCCAACCTCCGTGCATAAACATGTAAGTAACAATTTGATAAGGACGAAATTTGGGGTTACTGAAATAATGCAAACCTAATTTATCGTTTAAATCAATGCCGAAACGATTTTGCAAAACGAGTGTCAACAAAAACATTAATCCATTAATAATGAGTAAATTTTTTACTACAGGTGGAAGTATTTGAAACTTTTGCGGGCGATATTGTTCGTAACTCATTTCTTAAATTTTTTATCTAATTCATCTATGTTCCAACGTGTTATTATTGGTTTTCCGGAAGGTGAAAAAGTGCTTGTTTTACAAATAAATAAATTGGCAATCAGTCCTTTCATTTCTTCATCTAATAAAATTTTACCCGATTTTATAGCTGTATTTTTTGCCATTGCACGCGCTAAATTTTCTGTTTTATCAGTTTTTAATTCTGCTGCGGAA
>DATLTG010000436.1:0-3169 GCA_035533735.1 Bacteroidia bacterium | reverse complement strand
AAAAAGACAAGGTATAGTAGCTTCAATAGTGTCTTTATTTATTTGATCAAACTTACTGTCTATAGTACAAGAAGTTAAGGCAACCTCGTTTGATTCTTTTTTTTCAACTGGACGAAAATCAGTCCATGTCAGAGGGCAATCCTTCTTCCACAGAATTATTTTAGTCTCTTTTTTTTGTGCAAAAGAAGTTATGCTAAGTAACGGAAGACTTACAAATGCTATAAATCGAAATGCTTTAGAATACATTTATTTTCGTTTTTTACATTTATTCTACCGAAGTTTATTTTTTCTCCTTCACTTCTTTCTTCACCGTAAAATCAATGGCATTTTTCACTTTTTCAGTAAGCAAGGCATTTTCAATTACATCAATCATTTTTTCTACATACACAAATTTAACACCTTTTAAATAATCGGCTTTAATGTCTTCAATGTCTTTTTTGTTTTCAGCCGACAAAATAATTTCTTTTATTCCGGCACGTTTGGCAGCTAATATTTTTTCTTTAATTCCGCCCACCGGAAGTACATTTCCGCGCAACGTTATTTCGCCAGTCATAGCTAATTGTTTTTTCACTTTGCGTTGTGTAAACGCAGAAGCAAGTGCTGTTAACATTGTAATTCCGGCACTTGGTCCGTCTTTTGGCGTTGCACCTTCCGGAACGTGAATGTGTACATTCCATTGATCAAAAACATCGAAAGGAATTCCCAATAAATCGCAATGTGATTTCAAATATTCCAACGCAATAACAGCCGATTCTTTCATTACTTCGCCCAAATTGCCTGTTAATGTTAGCTTTCCGGTTCCTCTACTCAAACTTACTTCAATAAATAAAATATCTCCGCCAACGGAAGTCCACGCCAAACCGGTAACAACGCCAGCAACATCATTACCTTGATAACGATCTTTTTCATGAGCCGGACCTAAAATTTTAAGCAAATCTTTTTCGGAAATTTCTGATTCAAATTTTTCGCCAATAGCAATTGATTTAGCTCTATTGCGAACAATTTTAGCGATTGTTTTTTCTAAACTCCGAACGCCCGATTCACGTGTATAATTTTCAATAATGTGTTCGATAATTAATTTTCCGAACGTAACTTGTTTTGGTTTTACGCCATGTTCTTCTAATTGTTTTGGAACCAAATGCGTTTTCGCGATTTCAATTTTTTCTTCCACAGTGTATCCCGAAACTTCTATAATCTCCATTCTATCTAACAAAGCAGGCTGAATATTATTCAATGAATTGGCTGTCGCGATAAACAGAACACGTGATAAATCGTAATCCAATTCCACAAAATTATCGTAAAAAGCGCTGTTTTGTTCCGGATCCAACACTTCCAATAAAGCAGAAGAAGGATCGCCATGATAATCGCTTCCGAGTTTATCAATTTCATCCAACACAAAAACAGGATTAGACGTTTTTGTTTTTTTGATGTTCTGTAAAATTCTTCCAGGCATCGCACCAATATAGGTTTTACGATGTCCGCGAATTTCAGCTTCATCGCGCAAACCACCCAAAGACATCCGAACATATTGTCTGCCTAATGATTTAGCAATGGATTTTCCCAAAGAAGTTTTCCCAACTCCGGGAGGACCATACAAACAGATTATAGGCGATTTCATATTGTTTTTCAATTTCAACACCGCCAAATGCTCTAAAATACGCTCTTTTACTTTTTCCAAACCGTAATGATCTTTGTCTAAAATATTTTTCGCGCGTTTCAAATTAAAATTATCCTTACTGAATTCGTTCCAAGGAAGTTCGAGTAATAATTCTAAATAATTGGTTTGCACCGAATGTTCAGCCGCATTCGGATTCATGCGTTGTAGTTTATCTAATTCTTTATTGAAAACGGTTTCGGTCTCTTTATTCCATTTTTTTGTTTTCGCTTTTGTACGCATTTCTTCAATTTCTTGCTCAAAGGAATTTCCACCCAATTCTTCTTGAATGGTTTTCATTTGTTGCTGCAAAAAATATTCGCGTTGTTGTTTATCAATATCAATTTTCACTTTCGATTGAATTTGATTTTTCAATTCCAACATCTGCAATTCTTTTGTCAAGTTACTTAACAAAAGTGTAGCGCGCTCACGTAAATCAGCCACTTCCAACATTTTTTGTTTTTCCACCACAGGCGCATTCATGTTGGACGAAATAAAGTTGATGAGAAAAGAAGGACTTTCAATATTTTTTATGGCAAACCCAACTTCAGCCGGAATGTGTGGCGTATAGCGAATAATTTGCAAAGACAAATCTTTTAAAGAACCAATTAATGCATCGAATTCTTTATCGCGCGATACTGTTTTTGTTTCAGCAAAAGCGTTAATATTTGCTTTTAAATAAGGTTCTGTTTGAACGATTTCTTTTAACTCGAAACGCTTTTTACCTTGAATAATAACGGTTGTATTGCCATCCGGCATCCGCAACATTTTTATGATATAAGCAATGGTTCCAACTTTATTAAGTTCTTCAATCTTCGGATCTTCAATGCTATCGTTTTTTTGCGAAACAACACCAATCGTTTTATCGCCTTTGTAAGCGTCTTTAATCAGTTTAATAGATTTATCGCGCCCAACAGTAATAGGAATTACAACACCCGGAAACAAAACTGTATTCCGCAAAGGCAGTATCGACAATACATCGGGCGTTTTTTCCGAATTCATTTGCTCCTCGTCTTCCGAAGTTAACAGTGGAATAAATTCAGTGTCATCATCCGCCATATTGGCTCTTAAACGCGGTATCATACCTTCAAACTCAAAATGATCTTCCATAATTTTTATATTTTTTCAATGTTACAATAGTACGACAATCTGTCAGAAAAATAATTTTTCAGGTTTAATTTCCTAAAAAATAAAGCTAAATAGTTCATAAACATCCATAAATACAAGCATTTAGCCGCGCTTTAGTGTCAATTGCTGTGCCGAAAATTATTTTTTTGAAATTCACAAATTACAGATTATAAATTAAAAAATTATTTTTTGAAGCGGTTTATTTTTGAGTAATTTTGGTTTGGATTTTTATTTAAATAAAAAACTTCAAAAAGAAGTTGTTTAAAGTCCCATTTTAGGGGAATTTATTAAAAATCGTTTTTTGATAAAATCCCAATAGTATCTGAGTATTGTAAAGCAATGCTATTTACTATTGGGGAAAAAAAATAATGTTACGAAAAATAATAA
>DATLTG010000435.1:0-2256 GCA_035533735.1 Bacteroidia bacterium | reverse complement strand
TTATGAAATCTGTTCAAAAGAGTTAGTAGAAAAGTCAAATGAAAACGGAATTTCAATTGCTGAATTTGCTGATTATTTATACAAGTATGTGCAAATACTACGTGTGCCACTTCCTGATAGAATAGACCTCAATCACTATTTTGAAATAATGAATAGTCGTGGCGAACAGTTAGAAAAGCACGAAATACTTAAAGCTAAATTGATGCAGTGCTTCAATAGTTTTGAAAAAGAGCAGAGAGAGAAATATTTTAATTGTTTCAATCTAATTTGGGAAGCATGTTCCAATATGGAAAAATATGTGCAGTATGGTTTTACAACAGAGCAACGACATTTAATTTTTGGAGAGAACAACTGGAACACAATATCGGTTTATGATTTTGACGAACTTGTAAACAAACTAAGCCCGACACTTCTAAACGATGCTAATTCAGTTGAGCAATCCATTGACGAAATTATCAACGGCAATACTATATTGCACAAAGAAGAAGAAAGCGATGGCAACCCTGAAAGATTTAATTCGGTAGTTAATTTTCAAAACTTCCTCTTACATGTTTTGAGAGTGCAGACAGCAAAAGATGAAGTAGCATTGGACGATAAAAGACTGATAGATATTTTTGAAGAAGAATTGCCAGCAAAGGAAAATGAGGGGATAGAATTTGTAAAAGAATTTATTTACAATCTTCTTAAATGTAAATTCCTTTTTGACAAGTATGTTATCAAAAGAGAGTTCACAGCCAACACAGACAGATGGAGTTTGAAAAGTTTGAAATGGTATAGTGTAGGTAAAGTGAAGAACGGAGTAAAATACACCAACACATTTGGCGAAGAGCAATGCGAATCATTTGACAGCGACAACAGAAAAGTTCTGATGTTACTTTCTATGTTTCATATTTCCATTCCTTCAATGTCCTATAAGTATTGGCTCAACGCATCGCTAAACTATTTATTCAATCAATTTGAAATTAACGGCAAGGACTACATTTCATATTTAGAACACATTGCAAAATCATTTGTATTTGATAGGTATTTGGCAAAACAACCAAGCGAATATTTTCCGATGATTTATGAAAATCTTAATCC
Organism: Bacteroidia bacterium; assembly: GCA_035533735.1. Taxonomy (GTDB): domain Bacteria; phylum Bacteroidota; class Bacteroidia; order DATLTG01; family DATLTG01; genus DATLTG01. The sequence goes on along the minus strand of DATLTG010000435.1, from coordinate 1,176 downwards.
CGTTAAAAGAAAATTTGACAAATTAGATTTGAATAAATTACGTTATGGTAGCATTGAAAACAATTTGGTTTTTAATTTTTTGGATTACTTGTTATGGATTCATTTGAAAGGAACAGAAAAGGACAGCCGAGTAAACTCATTTGAATACACATTCAGAAGTTCAGTAGAACATTACTATCCGCAAACACCAATCAACAATGATGTTGATGTTATTGATGATTCTTATTTGCATTCATTCGGCAATCTATGTTTGATAAGCCATGAAAAAAATTCAAGACTAAACAATCATTCACCAGTGGCAAAGAAAGACCACTATGGAAAGAGTGCAACTTTGGACAGCTTGAAACAATTCCTGATGATGAATATCAATCATTGGACGACTGATGAAATAGAAACCCATAACAAAGCGATGATTGAATTATTTAGTGCAAACCTGAATTCAGATTTTAAACTGAATGGCATCTGTTGCTTGTGCTAAAAAAGATCCAGTAAAAATCAATAAAACAAAAAGAATAACTCTTTGTTTAATTGAATTCCATCTGTGAAATCTAAGTAATAAAAAATTTGTTTTCATAATTTATGTTTTAAGTATAGGTTAAATATCCATTATTTTTTCTTTTTAGGTTGAATGGATTTATCTCCCTTCTTTTTTTTGTCAGGCGAAATAATTCCGCCATCAGATTCTTTCTTTTTAGGTTGAATTGATTTGTCATCCTTCTTTTTTTCGGCAGGCGAAATAATTCCACCATCATCTTTTTTCATATTTGGGTTAATTAAACTATTAGATTTTTTTGGACTGCTTGGGTTTATAAGACCATTGTTTGATTTTGTCATAATTTTAATTTTGTTTAAATTTATATAGTGAATTAATTTTCGCAACAATACAAAGGTGTGCAACAATGGCTATTATTGCGTTACATAACGCCCTGTAATAGTTATATCATTCACAGTTTATATCTGTTTTCATAACTACAAATTCCTGAATCAACATAATCGGCATTTACATTTTCAAATAAACATCAGCAATAATTTTTTCTGTAATTCCAATATATTTTTTAGTTGTCGCAATACTGCTGTGTGAAAATATTTCAGATAAATAAACTAATGCTCGTTCACTTTTCCCATCACTATCCCAAACTCTTTTTCCAAATGTTTTTCTTAAAGTATGAGTAGAAC
>DATLTG010000434.1:0-4573 GCA_035533735.1 Bacteroidia bacterium | reverse complement strand
CTGCGGTAAAGAATTTTATAATTAGCAGTAAACATAGTAAATAAATACGTGTCGTTGTGTCTAGAATCACCACGTTCTTGTCCAGTATTAGTTTGACCAGGAACTTGTCCTAAAGAAGGATCAGCAAAGTATGCAGCTATCGGACCTTTTGCAGCTAAAATAGCATCGTTGTTATAATATACTCCGTGCGTGTCGTCAATATAATCGGAAGTTGTCCAGCGTTCGCTGATTTCTAATCCAACACTCCATTGGCGATTAAGAGCGTATTTGCAGCCTAAGCCAAACGGAATACAAAGTCCGAATTGAGAATATTTTTTTGGACCACCAGGTAAGCCCTCTCCTTCTGTACTTAATGGACGAAGATTATACCAATTTCCTTGATAATAACCTTGCGGATTGAAAAAGAAAGCACCAATTCCAACAAAGGCATAACCTTGTATATTTATGTTATGCATTCCATGCGCATGGCGGATATGATAACGATGTCCTACTTGTTCTTTATTGAAATAAACTTCGTATTGTCCTGAAATTTCAACAATAGGTGATCGAAAATTAATATTACGATTGTGGCGATCTTTTTCGGAAGATAAAGCATCATTTCCGCGAAGCATTCCAAAATACAAGCCTCCTTTTACTGCCATATAATCGCTCAACATATAACGCAATCCAACACTTCCCATTTCGCGAGTAGAGCCAAAATTAAAATCTTTTAAGAAGTGAGTTCCTTGTGTACTTGACCCTCCAATATCACCTAAAAAATTAGTGGCACCCAAACCGAAAACCCATTCGTAACGGTTTCTGTTGTAGTACTGAGCCGAAACAACTTCCGGAAGGATAAAGCCAAGAATTAAAAAGTAAAAAAGTAGTTTTCTCATCAATAAAAGATATCCGATTAAGAAGCAAATTTAAAACAAAAAACAAAGCACTCAAATTTTTTTTTAGAAATTGCTTTTTTAAAAAGCAGGAGCGATTGGTTTATTGCCTAAAATAAGATCCATTTCATCCATAATTTCAGCCGTTAATAAAGGTAAAACTTCCAACGCTTTCATGTTATCAATTACTTGTTCTACTTTTGAAGCGCCTGTAATAACAGTACTTACATTTGGATTTTTTAAACACCAAGCAAGTGCTAAGCGCGGCATATTGGTGCCAATTTTATCAGCTATTTTACCAAGAGAAATTACTTTTTGAATTTTCTCTTTAGCTTCTTCGCCAACTGTTTTTTCTTTTAGCCATTCCATATTTGGCAAGCTAACACGCGTTTTTTCAGGAATTGATTTATTGTATTTTCCTGTTAATAATCCAGATGCTAATGGTGACCAAATAGTTGTGCCTAAACCGATTTCGCTGTACAAACGTGCGAATTCATTTTCAAATTTTTCGCGATGAAACATATTGTATTGTGGTTGTTCCATAGTTGGAGGATTTAAATTATACTGACGCGCAATTCCATAAGCTTCCATAATTTGTTGTGCGCTCCATTCAGAAGTTCCCCAATACAAAATTTTTCCTTGTTCGATTAATGTATTCATCGCACGAACAGTCTCTTCAATAGGCGTATTTTTATCTGGACGATGGCAGAAAAATAAATCTAAATAATCTACTTGTAAACGTTTTAACGCGCTGTTGCAAGCTTCTACAATGTGTTTGCGCGAAAGTCCCATTTGATTCGGTAATTTTCCGCCCCAAAAAACTTTGCTCGAAACAACATACGTACTTCTGTCCCAATTTAATTTTTTGAGAATATTTCCCATCACTATTTCTGATTTTCCACTGGCATAAGCTTCAGCATTATCAAAAAAATTAATGCCCGCTTCATAAGCTGCTATCATACATTTTTCGGCAATTTCATCACCGATTTGGCTACCAAAAGTAACCCACGAACCGAAAGATAAACAACTAACTTGTAATCCCGATTTTCCTAATCTTCTGTATTCCATAAAATTATTTTTATTAGTATAGGATGATTTATTTTCGACAAAATTAACAATTAAAAAATGGCTTATGAAAAAATATTTTTCGAGAAATCGAAATTTTCTAACTCGTTTTTTGTTTTTAAATAATTACTTTTAAAACCTCAAAAATTATTTTTTTAATGATTGAAGAACAGGTAAAAAAAAGCATTCGGAATTGGAACGAGCAAGATAGACCGAGGGAAAAGCTCTTGGAACACGGTTGTAAGGCTTTGACGGATGCTGAATTAATTGCTATTTTAATTGGTTCTGGAAACAGAAATGAATCGGCTGTGGAGCTTTCGAGGAGAATATTAGACAGTAATAATAATGATTTGAATCAGCTCGGAAAATTATCTGTGAAAGACTTAATGAAATTTAATGGCATTGGAGAAGCAAAAGCGTTGAGCATTGTTGCGACTTTAGAAATCGGTCGTAGAAGGCGTTCTACAGAAATGAAAGAGCGAGATAAAATTACTTCGAGTAAAGATGTACACGATTTTTTTAATCATTTAGGCGATTTGCCAAATGAAGAATTTTGGATTTTATTATTAAATCGTTCCAATAAAATAATTGGTAAAAAAAATATCAGTAAAGGCGGAATTGCAGGAACAGTAGTGGATTCAAAAATTATTTTTAAACATGCCATTGATCAATTGGCAGAATCCATAATTCTTTGTCATAATCATCCTTCTGGGAATTTACAGCCGAGCAATGAAGATATTTCGATTACAAAAAAAATAAGTGAAGCTGCCAAATTGTTTGATGTAAAAGTGCTGGATCATGTTATTGTTGCTGAAACTGGTTATTATAGTTTTGCTGATGAAGGGAAAATGTAGAAAAAAGTATCAAGTAGTTAGTATAAAGTATTTAGTAGTTGGTATAAGTAGTTAGAATTAAGAATTTAAAATAGATGTTGAAAATTATAACCATTATAGGGGCTCGACCGCAAATTATTAAGGCGGCTGCATTGAGCAGAGCTATTAAAAACAATTTTTCTGATCAGATAAAAGAAATTATTGTTCATACCGGTCAGCATTATGATGCGAATATGTCGCAAGTGTTTTTTGATGAATTGCAAATACCAAAACCCGATTATAATTTAAACACAGGTTCCGGTTCACATGGAACGCAAACGGCAGCTATGATTGTTGGTATTGAAACAATTTTAGAGAAAGAAAAACCACATTGTATAATTCTTTATGGCGATACAAATTCAACATTGGCGGGTGCCATAGCTGCTTCAAAAATTCATATTCCTGTAGTTCATATTGAAGCAGGTTTGCGTTCGTTCAACAAAGCGATGCCTGAAGAAATCAACCGAATTTTATGCGACCATGTTTCTACTTTACTTTTTTCGCCTACAGAAACAGGCTTTCAAAATTTAGTAAAAGAAGGTTTTTCTGCAAAAAATAAAGCGCCTTTTTCAACTGATAATCCTAAAATATATCATTGCGGAGATGTGATGTACGACAACAGTATTTATTTTGCTGAAATCGCTGAAAAGCGCACAAGTATTATAAAAGATAAGCAGTTGGAAAACGGGAAATTTATTTTGGCAACCATTCATCGCAATAATAATACTGATGAACCAAAAAGATTAAATGCGTTGTTTTCTGCTATCCAAAAAATTAGTTCCGAAAATAATATTTTTATTGTGCTTCCTTTGCATCCAAGGACTTCCGGATTATTACAAAAAAATTTAGAATCCGCACTTTTCGAAAAAGTACAAAAAAATAATTTTTTAAAAATTTTACCACCTGTTTCATTTTTAGAAATGACAGCACTCGAAAAAAATGCAAAAATGGTTTTAACAGATTCCGGAGGCGTTCAGAAAGAAGCTTTCTTTTTTCAAAAACCGTGTATTATTTTGCGCTCCGAAACGGAATGGGTAGAATTGGTAAATGCAGGAGTTGCTATTATCGCAGATGCTTATGAAGAAAGGATTTTAAAAGCATTTGACTATTTTTCAGAAAACAAAAAATTGAAATTTTCAACACTGTTTGGTGATGGAAAAGCTGCCGAATTTATTTGCACGGAAATACTTCAAAATATTCCACATGATTGAGCAAGAAATACTTATTTATACACATAAAATTACGAGTAGAAACAAGTATATTTTCAATCTATTCTTTCATCATATTTTAAATGTAAAACATCGGATTACTTCTGATGATGGAGTTTTTAAAGAATATTCTGGAGCTAAATTTAGCTATACTTTACATCCGTTAAATGACGAACTTTTTTTTCTTTCCAAACATTTATTGTTCGAAACAGGAATAAAAGAACAAACTATTTCTGTGTATGATTGGGAGGATTCAAAAATTTTTTTTCCGACAGGAAAAAATTCTGCAATGCCTTTTGATCCTTTTGCTGCGGGATTTTATTTGGTAAGTCGTTACGAAGAATATTTACCTCATATTCGTGATAAACACAACCGTTTTGATGCCAAAGAAAGTTTGGCTTTTCAAAATAATTTTTTGCATAAACCGCTTGTGAACGAGTGGGCAAAAAAGGTTAAACATTTAATTTCAGAGCGATTCCGCGAATTTCAATTTCCGGAAACTGCTTATCGTTTTATTTCAACTATTGATATTGACAATGCTTTTGCTTATCGCGAA
>DATLTG010000433.1:0-2655 GCA_035533735.1 Bacteroidia bacterium | reverse complement strand
GAAAAATAATCTATTTTTAAGAACGAACAATTTATTTAATTAGTTAATAATTAAAAAATTCAATTAATCATCTGTCAACTTTTCCTTCCGATACAACCTAAATTAATCATTTATCTTTAATCATAAATCAAAACTGTATGGCACTTAGCTAACAAATTTCAGATGGAAGTATCGAATTGGAATTAGATTTACCAGAAAGACTATCGTCTTACTTGTTATCTAATTTAGACCACTCGTTTTTATATTCATCAAAAGAAATTTCTCCTTTATCATAAAGAATCTGCAACTTTTCCTGCTCTTTATTAGGCAGAGTTTCATGCTTAGTTATTGAGTTGCTTATATTCAAATTTTCTCTTGCTTCAATAATTCCATTTTTTACCGCATACTTAATTGTATAATATAAAATTGCCCATCCAATAACCGCAGATATTGAATATAACATGATAGTAATACCCATTGCGAAATTTTTTTAATTTTATTAAGTATAAATATATCGGATTTTATACGATTAAGTAATTTTTTGATGCAAACAGGAAGCATTATTTTGTGCAAAAAAATGGAATACGATAAATGTCCAACTTGTAATAAAAGTCTAAAAGGTCTTTTCGCCTCTGATCTTTTACCTCAAACTAAAACTAATTTTATAAACACACATCTCAATTTATCTAATGAAGCTTATTGCACGAGTTGCTCTAAAGCGCCACTTAATAAGATTGCACAGGAATTTAAAAAAGAAAAGCAGGAAATTGAAAATAGATTAGAAAAAATTATTCATTATGTGCCTGTTATTACAAGCCCTGCCCCTGTAAAGTGGGAATATGATATAATAGGGATGGTAACAGCTCAAACCAATTCAGGGACAGGGTTTTCGACTGAATTATCACAATCATTTAATGATTTTTTTGGGGGTAGTTCAAAAGCTACAAATCAAAAAATAGATAATGCTACCCGGTTATGCAAGGCAAATTTAAGAGTACAATGTGTTAGAAATGGTGGTAATGCTATCATATCTACAGATATAGATTTTAATGAAATAGGCACCGGCAACACACACATGCTTATGGTTTGTATGGCAGGTACTGCAATTAAGGTTTTAGACATGAATAATTTTAATCCTAAAAGCAGAGAAATTTTAAGTGAAATTGCGGAACTAACTGAAAAGCTTGAGGCGATTGCCGACATGAATAAGTAGATAACTTTTTTAATAATTGAAATCGTTGTTAAAAGTCCTTTGTACTTTCTGAATGGGAGGCCATGTGTTTTTTTAAATCAATGATTAAAGCGTGCATATCATTAGCCAGGGTTTGGTATAATTCCGCAGTTTGCTTTTTGGCAAGGTATCCTTTAAGCCCCTTTTCCAAGGCAACTGTTTCATCAAAGCTTTCGCTTAAAAATGAAACTTCAAAATTATTTATAGTGTATTTATAACGACCATCCTTACATTGAATTAAAATTCTAAATTTTACTCTTTTATCTACTCCAGATCCGTTAATACCCTTTGTAACTATTTCGTCATTGCCTGATGCAGCAATAGTCTTAGTGTTATCGTCATTCAATTGAGTGACATCCTTCCCTGATTTAAAGGCATCAACTATAAAGAGTTTTGCATTGCTGTATAATTTATTCGCGGAACAGGAATCCATCTTAACCACTTCAGTGTATTCATACATTCCTTGCGCATTCTTTGGAATAGAATCTGCAATTTGACCACATGCAAAAAAATGAGCCATAATAAATGAAGTAACTAAGAATGATTTCATAATTTTCTATTTTAAAATAAGGGTTGAAATGATTTCGTTTTATTATTCTCCTAAAAATTTTCATCTGAATTTTTTACCGCTTGTTTATTCATACTTTCTTTGAGGGTAATAATTAGGGCTTTGATGTTTTCATCCATTTGGGTGAGTAATAAATTAAATACTTTTTGAGCGTGTTTCTTTTTTTCATGCATCATTTCTTCGCATAATCCGTAATCTGGAATGTTCGGAGTTGGAACATAATAATTTCCAATATAAACACCCCCGCTCCTTTCTTCTCCTGTATGGTAAAAGTCTGTAATCTCATATTTGTATTTCCCATCTTTTAAATAAATTGATACTGTATAATTAATGTACCCAAAATCTCCCCCTTTATAATATACCTGCATTAATGCCTTTCCTACAATTTTATCTTTTGTGTCCATCTGAATAACACTTTGAGCAGAATTATAAGTTTTGGCAAACCATTCTCTTGCCCGTGAATACAATTCATCTTTATTCCCATCAACTTTTACGACTTCGGAATAAGTTATTAAATGTGTGGTGCTGTCAATTGGCAGGCTTGGAAGTTGTGCAAATGCTCCTATGAACGAGAAAAGTAAAAAAGCATTTAATAGAATTTTCATGATTTTTATTTCAAATATAATCTAAACCACAAAGGGATATTACATTTATTCAATTTAGTCCGCGTGATAATTACATAAAAGTGATAATATCAATACAACTTTCTTTTTTTACAATAGGTAGAATCCCATAACTAATAAAAACATTTCCAATATCTATTTTTTCATCAGGAAGAGATCGTTGAGTAGAGAATCCTCTTTTTGTGTCATTCACTTTCTAAAATTGGCGGACCGCAATTAGTAATGAAAATATCAAAAAATCTCCAATCTTTATA
>DATLTG010000432.1:0-5899 GCA_035533735.1 Bacteroidia bacterium | reverse complement strand
AATAAATACCAATAATAGCGAGGTCGGAAATAAAAGTTTCTGGTTTTTCGATGAAATCGGTAATGGTATTTTCGGCATTTACTTTCACCACTCCAAAAGCGCGCGGATCGGCAATTTTTTGCACCCAAATAATTCCTTCTTGCGAAGAATCCATTTTAAAATCAGCTTTAAAAAGCGTGTCTGCGAAAGCAACGGTAACTTTTCCGGTTAAACACGATTTGGCGCACAAAATGGCATGTGCCGTTCCAAGTGGTTCATCTTGATAAAAAATACTTCCTTTTGCGCCTAAACTTTCGGCTACTTTCAGCAAATTATTTTCTGCTTCTTTTCCAAAACGACCGATAACAAAAGCAATTTCATCTACTTTTTCATCGCAAACTTTTGTTATATCTTCTACAATATGCTGCACCATTGGTTTTCCGGCAATAGGAATTAATGGTTTTGGAGTTGTAAGTGTGTGCGGGCGCATCCGTTTTCCCATTCCCGCCATTGGAATAATTATTTTCATAGTTGATTCAAAAAATTATTTTTTACATTTTTATTTCGTTCCTGTGTGCCCAAATCCTCCGGATCCTCTTTCTGTTTCCAACAATTCACTTGTTTCTTCCCATTCGGCTTGTTCGTGCGTGGCTATTACCATTTGAGCAATTCGTTCTCCGTCATTTACTGTAAATTTTTCGGAAGATAGATTGATTAACAACACTTTTAATTCGCCTCTGTAATCAGCATCAATGGTTCCCGGGCTATTTAAAACGGTGATGCCATTTTTAAAAGCTAATCCGCTGCGCGGACGAATTTGTGCTTCTGTTCCTTTTGGTAACTCTATAAATAATCCTGTTGGAACAAGTATTCTTTCCAATGGTTTTAGTTCTATCGGAGAATCTAAATTAGCTCGCAAATCAACTCCTGCTGAAAGTTGTGTTGCGTAATTTGGTAAGGTATGTTTCGATTTATTAATGATTTTTACTTTCATTAGTTAGATTTAAAATGTTACGTAACAGTACTTTTTCGAAGCAAATTCGGTCTTTCAATAAAGAACACAACTGCAACAAAAAATACGAGTATTAAATTTTTTCCGAGCAATTGTAATAATGTTGAACTGATATTTACTTGCAAACTCAAAAAGTACAAAGTTACGGATAAACCAAGGTAACCTAAAATCCTTTTTAAATCATAATTAACAGGGTAATGTTTATTTCCGATTAAATAAGATGCAACCATCATAGAAGCGTAGCAAATAAGCGTTGCCCAGGCGGATGCCACATAACCGTATTGCGGAATCCACATAAAGTTGATAAACAAGGTAATGGAAGCGCCAAATAAAGTAAGATAAGCTCCATAATGCGTTTTATGCGTGAGTTTGTACCATATCGAGAGATTAAAAAATACGCCTAAACATAAATTGGCGAGTAATAAAATGGGCACAACAAATAATCCGGAACGGAAATCTTTTCCGATAAAATATTGAATCCAAGAAAGATTTACCAAAGTTCCTAAAAAGATTATGCAACAAATAATCACAAAATAATTCATGACATTGGCGTATAAATCTTTCGCATTTTTTTCTTTTGAATGGGTGAAAAAAAACGGTTCTGCCGCATACCGAAACGTTTGTGTAAACATCGTTAGAATAATGGAAATTTTATAACAGGCTCCATAAATTCCAATTTGTACTTCTCCAATATTTTTCGGCAATAAATATTGTAGAATAATCCTATCAAAGGTTTCATTTATCATTCCTGCTAAACCGGCTAAAAGCAATGGCGAAGCGTAAAGCATCATACGTTTCCAAAGCACTTTATCGAATTGAAAACCTGTTTTTAAAATACTTGGAATCAATAAAAAAATTGTCGTTACACTTGCACAAAGTCCTGCGATAAATGCGTAACCAATGCCCGTTTGGGGATTATAAAAAGAGCTAACAAAATGATAAAAAACGGAATTATGATTTTTGTAAATGGTACTACAAAAATAAATGAAGAAAAAGTTAAATGCGATGTTGATAGAAATATTGACAATTTTAAAAAACGCAAATTGTTTTGCTTTGTGTTGTTCGCGTAATTTCGCAAATGCGATAGATGAAATAGCATCAAAGCCTAAAATAAATGCGAACCAAACAATGTATTCCGGATGCTGTGGAAAACGAATTAAATCGGCAATATTTTGTTTGAAATAATTGAGCAGAAAAATAAATGCAAAGGATGAAATCAAAACAGAAACAATAGCAGTTCCATAAACTTTTTCTTTATTTGGCTCATTGCGACAAAAATTAAAAAGGGCAGTTTCCATTCCATACGTCAGCACAATCATCAAGAAAGACGCATACGCGTACATCACTGTCATAGTGCCATAATCCTGCGTTGTAAACGTATAAGTATAAAGTGGAACAAGCAGGTAATTCATCAAACGACCAACGATGGTTGGAAGTCCGTAAATGGCGGTTTCGCCTGCAAGTTTTTTAAGTGGATTCAAATTAATGTTTGAAAGTTTAAAGTTTAAAAGTTGAAAATAATGGAGCCTATTTTCTGTTTATGAAATCGTAAACTTTCCAAATAAAATTGTTTTTATTTTCCTGTAAAATTGGCTTTTCTTTTTTCTAAAAATGCGCTGGTTCCTTCTTTAAAATCTTCTGTTGCAAAACATTTTCCGAATTCATTTAGTTCTGTTTCAAAACCATCTGTTCCGTTTTCGAAATACGCATTAATTGAATTAATAACTCCCGTAATTGCTTTAGGCGATTTGCTTTTTATTTTTTCAATAATCTCTACACATTTCGGGATTAATTGTTCGGGAGTGGTAACGTAATTCACCAAACCAAATTGTAAAGCTTGGGTTGCATTTAACATATCGGCAGTTGCGTGTAATTCATAAGCTTTTGCTTTTCCGATAAGTTGTACCAAACGTTGCGTTCCGCCATATCCTGCTATTAAACCGAGGTTCACTTCCGGCTGACCGAATTTTGCATTTTCGCTGGCAACGCGAATATGACAAGCCATTGAAAGCTCGCATCCTCCGCCCAAAGCGAAACCATTTACGGCTGCAATAACAGGCTTCGGACAAGTTTCAATACTTCTGAAAACCGCTTGTCCGGCTTGCGCCAACGTTTTTCCTTGTTCAATAGAAAGTCCTACAAATTCAGAAATATCGGCACCTGCAACAAACGATTTTGCGCCTGAACCGGTAATGATTACAGCTTTTATCGAAGTATCTTCTTTTGCATTTTTAATCGCTTCGCCAATTTCCTTAACTGTTTTTTTGTTGAGTGCATTTAATTTATCCGGACGATTAATGGTAATCGTTAAAATTCCGTTTTCTGAATTCGTTAAAAGATTTTCAAAGTTCATAATTATGATATTAAAATTTTCGATTTTTTTCCACCCATTCGGTGATGTAAGTAATAATTTCTTTGGTATCTGTTCCCGGTGAAAACAATCTGCCAACGCCTTGTTCGTTTAATTTTTTCATATCCGCATCCGGAATTATTCCGCCACCAGTTAACAACACATCATCCATTTTTTTTTCTTTCATCAGCTTAATTATTTTCGGAAAAACGGTGTTGTGCGCACCCGATAAAATACTGATTCCTATTGCATCTACATCTTCCTGCAACGCAGCATTTACAACCATTTCTGGTGTTTGGCGTAAGCCGGTGTAAATGACTTCCATTCCGGCATCACGCAAAAAAGATGCAATTACTTTTGCGCCTCTGTCGTGTCCATCAAGCCCTACTTTGGCTACTAAAACTCGTATTGGTCGCTTCATGATTTAATTTTTCAATCCCACAAAAATAGAATTTATTTGGAGATTATTTATGGAATAAAAAGGAATCGATTTTTCGTCTCGAAATTTTTATTTTGTTATGTTGAACAAAGTTAAGCATCTCTGAAAAATTATTTTTTTCGCAACCAAAACCTTTAGGGGTTTAAAAGTTCAGATGACGCTCGATTTTTGAAATTTCGTTTTATACTTATTCGAATTTTTTACAAAGGAATATTTCCGTGTTTCTTTTTTGGTAAATGCGCTACTTTATTTTCGAGCATTTTAAATGCTTTTATTAATTTTTCGCGGGTATCTTCTGGTTTTATTACTTCGTCAATAAATCCTCTTTCGGCTGCTCGGTAAGGGTTTGCGAAGTGTTCCAAATATTCTTCTTCTTTTTTCTTTAACTCTTTTTCGCCTTTAAAAATAATTTCCACTGCTCCTTTTGCACCCATTACAGCTATTTCGGCACTTGGCCAAGCATAATTCATATCGGCACCAATGTGTTTGCTGTTCATCACATCGTAAGCGCCACCATACGCTTTGCGCGTAATTACAGTTATGCGTGGAACAGTTGCTTCGCAAAAAGCATACAATAATTTTGCTCCATTATTGATAATCGCATTCCACTCTTGATCGGTGCCAGGTAAAAATCCAGGAACGTCTTCAAAAACTAACAATGGAATATTAAAGCTGTCGCAGAAACGCACAAAACGAGCAGCTTTTTTAGAAGAATGATTGTCTAAAACGCCTGCTAAAAATGCAGGTTGATTGGCAACAATTCCGATGCTTCTTCCTGCTAATCGCGCAAAGCCGACAACAATATTTTCAGCAAAATTTTTATGTACTTCTAAAAAAGATTCGGAATCTATAACTCCGTTTATCACTTCACGAATATCATAAGGCTGATTTGGATTTTCAGGAATTATTTTCGAAAGTTCCGGACGTTTTTCAGAACCTTTATTTTCATACAAATAACGTGGAGCATCGTCCTCGCAATTTTGCGGAAGGTAACTCAACAATGCTTTTATATTATTGATACATTCAATTTCGTTGGCGCAAGAAAAATGTGTAACACCTGATTTTGTTGAATGTGTAGAAGCTCCACCCAATTCTTCGCTGGTAACTTCTTCGTGTGTAACTGTTTTTACTACGTTCGGTCCGGTTACAAACATATACGAAGTATTTTCCACCATCATAATAAAGTCAGTGATAGCAGGCGAATAAACAGCTCCTCCCGCGCAAGGTCCCATAATAGCAGACAGTTGCGGAATAACTCCGGAAGCCATTGTATTGCGATAAAAAATATCGGCATAACCACCTAATGAAACTACACCTTCTTGAATACGCGCGCCACCACTATCGTTTAAGCCGATTAACGGTGCGCCATTTTTCATAGCGAGATCCATTATTTTGCAAATTTTTTCGGCATGCGTTTCAGAAAGAGAACCTCCGAATACCGTAAAATCTTGTGAAAAAACATACACTAAACGTCCGTTAATAGTGCCATATCCAGTTACAACGCCATCGCCCAAATATTTTTCTTTTTCCAATCCAAATTCAACGGAACGATGTGTAACAAACATTCCAATTTCTTCAAACGAATTTTCATCTAATAAAAAATGTAAGCGTTCGCGAGCTGTTAATTTCCCTTTTTTATGTTGAGATTCAATTCGTTTTTCGCCACCGCCTAATTGCGCTTCAGCTATTTTTTGAGAGAGTATTTCGAGTTTCTTTTTCATCGTAAAAATTTATTTTTTAAAGAGCTTCAACTAATTCTTCCGTCATTTCCATATTGTGAAATACACTTTGAACATCATCGTATTCTTCCAGTGCATCTATTAATTTTAAAACTTTTTTTGCGGATTCTACATCTAAGGCAACCGTATTTTTAGGAATGCGTTGCAATTCTGCATTTTCAATTTCAACTGAAAGTTCCTCTAATTTTTTTTGCATCGGTGCAAAATTTTCGAGAGTTGTAAATGCAGTAAAAATATTGTCTTCAAAAATTACATCATCAGCTCCAGCATCAATCAATAAAAGCGTCATTTCGTCTTCCGAATAATTTTTTTTCGGAATTGTAAAAACGCCCGTTCTGTCGAATAAAAAACTCAATGAACCATTGGTACCAAGTGTTCCA
>DATLTG010000431.1:0-6098 GCA_035533735.1 Bacteroidia bacterium | reverse complement strand
CTATTCAATGGTTTAAAGAACGTGGCGTAATTTTAAAAGCGGAATCTGATGGCAGAATGTTTCCAGTTACCGATAAGTCTGAAACCATTATAAATTGCTTACTTAAAGAAGCTGAAAAAGCAAGTGTAAAAATAAAAACGAACGTAGAAATTCAAGAAATAATTTTAGAAAATAATCTTTCATTTACCTTAAAAGCTGCTGGTGGTGGAAATTTTTTTTGTGATAAATTAATTGTTGCAACTGGTGGAAATGCCAAAAATGAAGCTTATAATTGGCTGCGTAAATTAGGACATAGCATTGAAAATCCAGTTCCCTCACTATTTACTTTCAATATTCCGAATAACGAAATCACTCAATTAATGGGCGTTTCTGTGCCAAACGCAAAAATTAAAATCGCCAATACAAAAATTGAAACAGAAGGACCTTTACTTATTACACATTGGGGAATGAGTGGTCCTGCTATTTTACGAGCATCGGCTTGGGGAGCTCGCCAATTAAGCGATTTGAAATATAATTTTACAGCTTTAATTAATTGGATGCCCATTTTTTCGGAAGAAAAATTACGCATTGAATTTCTAAATTATCGAACCAAAAATGCCGCAAAATTAATTCTCCTAAATTTTCCGTTCGATTTACCAAAACGACTTTGGGAGTATTTTATTCGCAAAGCAGTTATTTCGGAAAACACTCGCTGGGCTGATATTTCTAAGAAACAGTTAAATATCTTGATTTCCATTTTACTGAACGATACTTATCAAGTTCAAGGAAAAACAACCTTTAAAGAAGAGTTTGTTACTTGTGGCGGCATTCGTTTAAAAGAAATTGATTTTAAAACAATGCAAAGTAAACTTGTTCCGAATCTTTTTTTTGCTGGCGAAATAATGGATGTGGATGGTATTACTGGCGGATTTAATTTTCAGAATGCTTGGAGCAGTGCTTGGATTGCCGCGAAAAGTATTAATCTGTAAAATCCAACTGAAAGAATTTTTTTCTCTTTTTTACATAATACGCATACACAACAGAATGCCTGTAAATACATGAAGTTGCATATTTTTTCGTGTTTTTTTTAGTGATTTTTCGCTTCTCTAAAAGTTTTTTTAAACTTCCGTAAAAATGAAAATGTGCTTTAATAACAGCTATAAAATGAGCAGTTTCTCCTTCTAATAAAAATTTAATTCCTGCAATTCCATCTAAGGTTAAACGAATAATTATTTTAGGATAAAAAAATCGACTCGAATGATTTTTGAAAAGAATAAATAAATTATTTCTAAAATTTAGATACGTTTTTTGCGGATTATTTTTGTGAAGTGTGCCTCCGCCTAAATGATAAACAGTGGATGTTGGGCAATACATAATTTTATAGCCGGCATTTTTAATGCGCCAACACAAATCTATTTCTTCCATGTGCGCAAAAAAATCTTCGTCAAAGCCGCCTAATTCATGAAACACCAACGATTTTATAAATAAACAAGCACCACTTGCCCAAAATATTTCTTGCTCATTATCGTATTGCTTTTCATCCTTTTCAATGGTTTGAAAAATACGTCCTCTACAAAATGGATAACCATATTTATCAATAAAACCACCAGCTCCACCAGCATATTCAAATTCAGTTTTATTTATGTATGATAAAATTTTAGGTTGAATGGCAACTGTTTCCGGATGTTTATCAAGTATTTCCAAAAATGGCTGAATCCAATTTGGTGTAACTTCTACATCCGAATTAAGAAGTATATAATAATCTGATTTTACTAATTTTAGTGCATCGTTATAACCTTTTGCAAATCCACCATTTTCTGTATTTTGAATGATTTTTATTTGCGGAAAAATATTTTTTACAAATAAAATCGAATCATCTGTAGAAGCATTATCAGCCACAATAATGTCAACATCTTTCAAATTATTGTGCACGATGGAAGGTAAAAATGTTTCCAACATTTTTTTTCCGTTCCAATTTAAAATAACGATAGCAATAGTTTTTGGAGTCATTTTAAGCGATGCTTACTTCCTTATAATTTAAGTATGAAATAAAAATAAGGGAAATTTTATTTTGGCACATTTCTAAACTCAATGAGGATTGTTAAAATTATCTAAAGCATGTCCACCAAATTCAGAAGGTGCTGTTTGTTGATCGAAATTATTGGTAGGATTATCGCGTTTTTGCAAATCCAATTCCCAGTTCGAATCAAACGTTTCGCCTATCGCATCCGAATGCAATAATACATATTCGTTACCTGCTAAATATGGATTGTAAAAAACAAATTTACGATTACTTTGTTTTTTCAATTTATCGTATTGCCAAATTTCATACGGATAACTATCTGGTTCGGTTGTTTCAACATCGCGAACACTTGGCGGACCATATTCTAAATAAACCCGTCCTCTGTCGGTAGCATAGCCTCTTCGATTGGTGGTACTAAATTGTCTGTTTACCGCTTGAACTTGTAAATTATAATCGTACCAAGCTTTCGCAGGATTTTTTTCGTTTCTGCTTATCCAAAAATTTAGGAAAAATTGTTGCATTAATTTAACATCTTTCGATTTAATTTGATCTTGAGCAAAAGCTCTTTCTCCATAAGTAGAAATGGGCCAAAGCGATCTAATATAATCGGCAAGTGTATCAGCATTTGTAATTCTGCTGGCAAAAGATCCTGTTGTATTTATAGCTGCGATATCGTTAAGACTGTAATTTTGCAAAGCACTTTGTCGCTGAAAAAATAATTTTTTAATAGCGACTGTTTTTCCGGTTACATCTTTTATTTCAACTACCAAATTATAATTTCCAGAAGGTAATTGCTTAATAGGAAATTCACTTAAAACAATTCCAACATCGCTTGTTTGCTTTTTTTCAAAAGCATGAAATTCACTCAATTGAAAACTATTTTCATTTGATTCGATGTAATAAGAAACCAAATAACGTTGGTGTTCGCCTAACACTTTACTCGTATTATAAATTTCGCTGTAAAAGCGTAGTGTATCAATATTATCTGGAAAAAAATTGGAAACATAAGGCACTAAATCGTAACCGCTTTTACTCAAAATGTTTTCAGACTTAGTAGGTTGAATAGACTCCACCAATTCAATATCTGAAACCGATACTTTATTAATCGGATATTCAATGGTAATAGGCTCGTGCGCTACAAAAGGTTTATCTTTTGTATTAGCATCAACAATAGAAATTTCAAAATCATATTTTCCATTAGGAAGTGCAATCCGCTGTTGGTCAATAAAATCTGGTTTTGGAGAAGTGCTGTCGGAAATTTCGGGGCTTAACAGATTATATTTTTTGATTGCTTTTACCGAATCGCCTTGCGTAAAAATAAGTTCAATAGCTATTTTTCCTTGATATTTACCTGAATTATTTTTCACAAAAACTACATCTTTACCAACCACCGACAAATACGTTTCGATATAGGGATTTCCTTGCGGTGTGCAGAAAGTAGCATGTAACAAATACGCTTTTAAATTTCCGGCAAATGTTACATTTCCGAAAATAAAAAACAAAACAGGCAGTAAAAAAAAATTCTTTTTTCTCATCATTTTAAAAGTTCAGACAGCAAACAAAGATATAGGATTAAGCAGAAAAAAAATATTTTTTTAGTGTGAATAAGAAAATATTATACTTTTGCGCTCGGAGAGTTGGCAGAGCGGTCGATTGCGGCAGTCTTGAAAACTGTTGACTGTAACAGGTCCTGGGGTTCGAATCCCTAACTCTCCGCTGAGGAAAACCGTAATTAGCTATTTTAAAGCTTTTTACGGTTTTTTATTTTCGATTTTTCCCCACATTTAGCCCACACTCAACTAAATATTGGTAGATTTTATTTTTTCGGGGTGTTGGGCTCGAAATCAAATAATTCTTTCATTTCACATCCAAGAGCAGAGGAAATCTTGAGTAATGTTTTAACTGTGGGATTAACTTCTCCTTTTTCAATTCTCGCGAGATTGGATTGGTCGGTAAAAATATCTTTTGCCAGTTGGTACTGAGATAAATTCTTTCTCTTCCTAATCTTGGCAACGTTTTTCCCTAAATTTTTCAGATACGTATTTATACCGACTTCCATAGTGCTGCTTTAGGACAAAAGTCGGAAGTAACACTTTAGTTATTACTGACATATACTAATAGTAGTTTTATATTACTATTAAAATTATATATTTGCACTTTAGACATTAATTTAGAACAATAAACTCATGGACTTCAAAGACAGTATAAAACAGATTGGCGATAAAATAGCAAAACAAAAAGATAATATTTTTACGGAAGAAGCTACGAAAATGGCTTTTATATTGCCTTTTTTACAAAGTTTAGGATATGATATTTTTGACACAACTGAAGTTATACCTGAATATATTTGTGATATTCCAACAAAAAAAGGGGAAAAAATTGATTATGCTATTTTTAAAGATGGGCAACCAATGATTTTAATTGAATGTAAACATTGGGCACAAAATTTAGATTTACACGATGGTCAGCTTTTGAGATATTTTACTGTTTCTAAAGCTCGTTTTGGTATCTTAACAAATGGAATAAATTATCGTTTTTATACTGACTTGGTTTCTCCAAACGTGATGGACGAAAAGCCATTCTTTGAAATAAAAATTGACGATTTAAAAGAACAGCAAATCGAAAAACTTAAGGAATTTCAAAAGAGTACTTTTAACCTTGACGATATTATTCAAACAGCAAATGAATTAAAATATACTAACGAATTAAGGCAGATAATTGAAAATAATGTTCAAGAACCGACTGACGATTTTGCTAAATTTTTCGCAAAAATTGTTTATCCTTCTCATATCACTTCAAAAATTTTAGAGCAATTTAAAGGACTTGTTAAAAAAACTTTTTCCCAGTACATCAATGATGAGATAAACGAAAGACTAAAATCTGCACTACGCAAACAAGAGCAAGACGAAAAATTAAAAATTTCGGAAGAAGCGCAAACAAACGAAAACAATGAAATTAAGCCAACTGATGAAGAAATTGAGTTTTTTTTGATTGTAAAAGCAATTTGCAGGATGAAAGTCGAGGGCAAAAAAATTACTTACAGGGAAGCAAGGGGACACCAGTATTTTTCCGTATTATTTGAAGATAGTCAAAGAAACCCTATTTGCCGATTCTATTCAATTGGGAATAAAAAACAAGTCGGCATTTTTGATACCGAAAAAAAGGCAGAAACAAAAATTGATATAATCTCACTTGACGATGTTTATAAGCTATCTGAGTATTTTTTAAATGCAATCGAATTTTATTCAAAAAGTTCAATTAATTCAGTCCAATAAACTATTTTTTATGACATCCTCAACTTTGTTTTTTACAACTCCTTTTGTTCTAAAGGAAGAATTCTAGTACCTGTCAAAATAAATTTCTAACAATCAAAATACATCAATACAAAATATATGAAAACAAAATACATTTTAATTGCATTTTTTGCATTTTTTCAAGTTGCCAATGTTGTAAAAGGTAAACAAACTACTGAACCGCAAGTTAATTCATTACACAATTTTGTTTTTCAAAATAAATCAGTCCATTGGATAAGTATATACAAAGATTCTGCGGATTCCTCAGCAGTTATAGTGCAATTATTATTTAAACAATTAAGCCAAACCAAAAATTTAAATAACATTCAAATAGTAGGCAATACCATAACAGGAAAAATATTAAATGAATCAAGTACAAATCTTTTAACATCAAGCCATAATACAGAAATTGCCACTTTTTTTATAGAAATAAAAAACGGAAAATATCGTGTTGATGTACATGATATACGAATTAGTATTACTTCAGATAATGCACTATCAGGTTCGACATCAAATATGACTTATACTATTGAAAAATTATATACTAAGAAGGATTGTACAGCATGGAAAAACAGTGCAAATAAAGGAACAACATTACTGGATGAAGAATATAACAAGTATTTTAAATTAATTAAAAACCCTCAAAAATCAACTTGGTAATTTTTCTTTTTTAAAGAAATTTGCATTTAAACATTTATACTAAACCGCTAACAAGTTAATCAAAATATTGTTATATTTGCAGCATGCGAATATTACAACTAAAACCACATTTAACTACCTCTGAATTATCAGGCAAGTTATCC
>DATLTG010000430.1:0-2587 GCA_035533735.1 Bacteroidia bacterium | reverse complement strand
AGCGTTTGTTGTTTATAATGTGCTGTAAACGTACGTTTCCGTTGAGTGGTTGCCTTCACCCGACCTTCCGCACCAAATTTTCAAATAAATTTTCTTAACAACAGGGATATTTATTGTTATAATTCAAAGTATTAATCATGTTGTAATTTTGGATATGCTGTAAATGGATTTTTTGTTAAAAGAACAAGTTAGTGGTAAGGTTTTGGATCATCTTGGTCTTGTTGCCGTCACAATGGAAAAATTGGGGTTAATTAAAAAAATTGACGACAAGCTTCCTGTTTCAGCTAATAAAGGTAGTAAAGTTAGTATGGGTCAACGAGCTGCGGCGATGATACTAAATGGCCTTGGTTTTCTTGATGATAGATTGTACATGTTTCCTGATTTTTTGGCGAATAAACCGGTTGATCGTTTATTTGGAAATACTATTTGTGCAGAATATTTTAATGATGACGCATTAGGTAGATTACTGGACGCGATCTATGATTATGGTACAACGCAATTATTTACAGAGCTAGCCTTTGCAATAGGAATCGAAAATAATTTATTGGGTAATTCTGTTCATCTTGATACGAGTACAATTTCTGTTTACGGTGACTATAATCTAGAACAAATGGATAAAAATAACGAATCAGAACCTACTGAATTAAATGAAGAGAATAAGTCCCCTATTAATATTACCTATGGTTATTCCAAAAACAAACGATATGATTTAAAACAGATGGTAATTAATTTAGCAACTACGGGTGCAGCAAGTTTCCCAATTTGGATGGAAGCACATAGTGGAAATGCATCAGATAAAGCAGTGCTAATAAGTTCGGCAGAACGCATGAAAAAATTTTGCGAAGCATTAGAAAGTGCACCTGATTTTTTATATACAGGAGATAGTGCCTTTTATGAAAATAGTGTTAAACACAGTGGTTATAATTTATCTTTAGAAAAGCCAGGATTAGAAACGGTCTTAGAGCCAAGAACTCTGTATCTATCTTATGATAAAGATAAAATTACTTTTTTATTACTAAATGACAAGAAAGACAAAGTAACAACAAAAGAGCTTAATAAAGAATTGTTTGGTGAAAAACATTACAACGAATTAATAAAAGCCTTAAACAGTGACAATAAAAAATTAAACGCAGGTTTAGAAGACATTGTTTTTTCTATATTATTACCCTTGGGTTATAATAAATTGTCAGGAATGAAATGGTTATCACGAGTACCCAGTACTATAAATGAAGCAAAAGAATTATTAAGAAAGCCAGAAAATGAGTTTATATGGACAGAACGGGAAAATGGTTATCATATTACACCGATATTTTCTAGCTATGGCGGGGTAAAACAACGCTGGATTTTAGTGTATTCAGAACATGCTTATGCCCGAGAATCAAAAACATTAGACAAACAAATTACAAAAGAAAATAACATTTTGGATAAAAAATTACGATCTTTAGCCAAGGAATTATTTCAATGTCAAGAGGATGCCAAAAAAGCGGCCGAAGCCTGTATTGAAAAAATAAAATACCATGAGATAAATTTCGTTATATCAGAAGCACAAAAAAAGCAAAAAAAAGGGCAATCACAGAAAAATTCGGAAGATAATACAATTTATTATGGTGTAATAGGAACTGTCACCATTAATGAAGAAAAAATAGCCACTTCAAGACTAGAAAAAGGCAGATTTATTTTAGCAACGAATGAGCTTGATACAAACAAATTATCGGATAATCATATGTTACCTACGTATAAAGATCAGTCAAAAACAGAGAGTGGTTTCAAATTTATAAAAGGCAATGCTTTTGAAGTGTCCTCCATTTTTTTAAAAAGCCCTGAACGTATTGAGGCATTGATGATGATAATGACTCTTTGTTTAATGGTTTATAGCTTTGCGCAATATTTTTTACGTGAGGTGCTAGAGAAATCAAATGAAACCGTACCGGATCAATTAAAAAAACCAACTAAAAAACCAACCATGTCCTGGATCTTCAGAATGTTCCATGGAGTTCACTTATTGAGCATTAAATTCACAGAATACACACAACAACTCGTAATTAATCTTACGGAAACCACAATAAGAATTGTAGGATTTTTTGGAGCAAGAGCACAATACATTTATGGACTATCTGAAAGCGGATAGACATAAATATGTACAAAATAAAAAATACAAAATTATTACTCATCATTACATGGCATCAGTTCATGTAATGATGACTTATTGTCTATTGACTGCTTTCGTATGACTTTGGCCAATTTCTTGTACTTACAAATTGGTATGAGTTCGTATGAACAGATCTTCAGATAAAAAAGTTGATTTGTTTTTATCTGGACTGGATAAAAAAATTAATGAAATATTATAAGACAGCCGATTCTGGTTTAGGAATAAAAAATAATAAGTATTTTTTTTGCGCATCATTTTTATGATGTGATAGTTTTAATTTTTGGTGCGGAATGTCGGTTATAAGGAAGAAAGGGATATTTCTCCTATTCTTTTTTACAAACGATGTGTTCAAAAATTAAAAAAGCCAAAATAGGAGAAATGATAAAAACCATTGCAAGCGGAATTTGATTGTGAGCCGGAAGGTAGGAAACTATTGCG
>DATLTG010000429.1:0-2301 GCA_035533735.1 Bacteroidia bacterium | reverse complement strand
CTATTCAATTCAAATTTTTGTCGGTTGTCTTTTACCACAAAATTAATGGCAGCACCTAATTTCGTAGCACCATCATCATCAGTAATAATAAGCGTGCTAAAATTTTTCAACTTCAATACTGCTTTTTTAATAGCTGTACTTTTATTTGTTGGAATATATAAAATATTGCATTTCCCTATTTTTTCAACAGAAAGCACATTGTTAATTTCAAATTTTTGACTACCAGCAGTTTGGGTAGCTGCCATTTTTGATAATTCGCTAATCATAATGGGCGTTCCGTCCAACACATCAATCACAAAATTGCCTTGACGGTAACTTAGTGGCCATTCAATATAGCGACTGAAATTATAGATATAACAAGCTTTAATATGATCCATAGCAACTTCTGGCTGCGTAGTTTGTGCAGCAGTAATAGCAATAAAACAAAATATAGCTAACACTTTTTTCATAAATCGCATTTAGTTCAAAACGAGAACCGTTTTTTCTTCGCTCAAAAATATAAAAATAAATCTATAACACTGTTGTTATTGATAAAAAGTATATCGAATTTTATTTTGCAAGCGAAATGAACAAGCGAATGTTTGAAAACATTATCGAAGACATTCTTAGAGACCTATCTATTTTTTAACTTTGAAAAAATGGGACCTTTTTTTTTAAATAAAAAAATAATTTTTCAACCAATTGTTATTATTGGCTTGGTAACATTATTTGTTTTTTCCTCTTGCGGAAGTTCTAAGAAAGTTATAAAAAAAAGTAACCAACAAGTTGAAACCTCAGAAAACAATACCAATCAAAAAATCCAAGAAAAATATGCCATAAAATTGGGCGTACCTCAAAATGACATTTCCAATATTGCCTTGTATCGGCTTATTGATAAGTGGTACGGAGTTCCTTATAAATTTGGCGGAAAAACAATGGCAGGAATTGATTGCTCTGATTTTGTAAGCGTTGTTTTTCACGATGTTTATGACAAAAATATTAGTGGCACAGCTGCATCCATGTACGAACAATGTAAAAAAATTAGCACTAAAAATCTTCGTGAAGGAGATTTGATTTTCTTTAAAATAGGCACTAAAAATATTTCACACATTGCTATTTACCTGCAAAATAATAAATTTGTACACGCAACCGTTCATAGAGGTATTATGATTGACGATTTAAACGAATCTTATTACAAAAAATATTATTTCGCCTGTGGGCGATTCAAATAAAAAACATGAAAACACTCATCGCTATAGCAATTATTTTTTCTTATGGAACGTGTCATTCTGTAAAAAAAGCAGTTCCTAAATCTACTGTTGTTGCGCCTTTCGGTAACGACAGTACATTAATTTGGATGAGTAAAACTCCGTGTTTCGGAAAATGTCCAGTTTATACAATTGATATTCACGCGAACGGAAAAGTTATTTTTGATGGCAGTCAAAATATTTCGAAAATTGGCACTTATGAAAAACAATTATCAAAAGGTTTTTTAGATAGTTTAACACAAACTTTTGAAGATGCGCATTTTTTTGATTTCAAAGATAATTATACCGCTATGATGACCTCTATTCCAACCACCTTTATTCGCTTTGTGCATGATGGAAAAGATAAAAAAATACGTGATTATTACAATGCGCCTCAAACTTTACATGAGTTAGAAAATAGAATTATAGAAATTGTAAATGAAGATAATTGGACACAAATAACACAAAAAAAACAATGATACAAAAAATCAGTTCTTGGTTTGAACAAGGCGCCTTTGGCGTTTGTGAATGGTGGGGAAAAAAATTAGGAATTAAATCATCTACCATTAGAATGTATTTTATTTATCTTTCATTTTTTACAGCTGGATCGCCTATAATTATTTATTTTATAATGGCTTTTATTTTAGAACACAAAAAATATTTTATTCCACATCATAAACGTAAGTCAAGCGTTTGGGAAATTTAATTTTCTATGAAAAAAATTCTTATTACCGGAGCCAATGGTTTACTTGGTCAAAAGTTAGTTTATATGTTGTTGAATGATAAAAACAGTCAACTTATAGCCACTTCAAAAGGCGAAAACAGAATTGTTGAAAAAGCTGGTTATTCTTACGAAGAATTAGATATTTGCAATAAAAATCAAGTCGAAAAAATATTTTTAAAATATCTACCTGATGTAGTAATTAATACGGCAGCTATGACAAATGTGGATGCCTGCGAAACACAAAAAGAAGAAGCTTTTTTGCTGAATGTTACTGCTGTTCAAAATATGATTGATGTTATTCAATCTGCAAAAAATAATTTGCAAAACTGTCAGTTGCTTCATCTTTCAACA
>DATLTG010000428.1:0-6473 GCA_035533735.1 Bacteroidia bacterium | reverse complement strand
CGAATCAATGTAATGATTGGAAAATCGAGCATCGCATCCATTGGAGATGACCAAACAGCGGCACTCATCGGAATTAAATATTTATATAAAAAATCGTTTCCGTACTTATATTTTTGTGCATATTCTTTTAATGTAATTTGCTCAAAAGCTTTGTTATCAAGTATTGTAACACTTTCACTATTAAAGCGATTTATTTGCAAAAGCATTTTTATAAATCGAGGCGAAAAAATATTTTTTCGTTGTGCAAACAAACCATTTAAACCGGAACCGCAAAACTCCAAATTACTTGGTTTGTGTTGTACGCTAAACGACATAGTCGTTTTTTTTGTAGGCACATTCAACTCGCTGAAAAGCTTTGTTAAATTAGGATAAGTAACATGATTGAAAACCATAAATCCGGTATCAATAAAAATAGCTTTTCCGTTTTCATCAATTGTAATTGTATTGGTATGTCCGCCTATGTAATTGTTCTGTTCAAAAAATGAAATATCGAACCTGTCTTTCAACAAATGTCCGCAACCCATTCCGGCAATTCCGGTTCCAATTATGGCAATTGATTTCATTGTTTATTAAGAATTTGAATTGCTATTTTTCTCAAACAAATAATGACTTACCATCCATTCGTTTCCTTTATTAAATCCCCACAATTCGGCACATGACATAAAAAATATGCGCCAATAAACCCACCATTTTGTTGCATTTTCTTTTCCATAAAGTTGTGAAAACAAAGGCATAATTTCAGCTTTGTTTTTATCCATATTTTGCAACCAAGCTTCGGATGTTTTTTGATAATGAGTGCCGTTTACATGCCAATGTTTACAAACTTTTAAATGTGTATTGAAATAAAATAAAAGATGATCGCTTGGCATTATTCCGCCAGTAAAAAAGTATTTCGACATCCAATCGCTTACGTCTTTTACTTCAAATTTATATGCGTATTCTTTGTGCGTGAAAATGTGCACAAAAAGTTTTCCATTCGGTTTTAAAAAGAGATTTATTTTTTCGAGCAATTTTTCATAATTCCGCATGTGCTCAAACATTTCAACCGATACAATTCTATCAAATTTTTTATCAATTTCAAACACATTCATATCAGCAGTAATCACTTCCAGATTGGAGATAGTTCTATTTTTTGCTTGCGCATCAATGTGATCTTTTTGAGTTTTAGAATTGGAAACAACTGTGAATTTACTTTCCGGAAATTTATTAGCCATAAATAAAGAAAGAGAACCCCAACCGCAACCCAATTCCAGTACTTCTTGTCCGTTTATAAGTTCTGCTCTTTCGCAGGTTAGTTGCAACATATCGTCTTCAGATTGATCAATATTTTGAACTCCTTGTTTCCAATAACCGCTGCTGTATTTTAAATTTTTACCGAGACACAATTCATAAAATCTTGTAGGAACTTCATAATGTTGTTCGTTTGCGTTGCTTGTATTTATTGCAATCGGACTGTTTTTGAGTTCTGTTATTAATTCAGAAAGATGTTCTTGTTGTAATTCGGTATCTCCTTTATTTTCGTCTTTCAACCGTTGTTTCAATAATTTTCTAATTTGATTTCGAATCAGAAAATCAGGAATTAAATTTTTTTCAAGCAAAAAGTTCTTCATTTTTTTTGTAGATATGAAAATGTAAAGTGCTTGGATTTAATTTCTTTTCGGAAGTGGAATAAATGAACTGGTTGTCCGCTGATATGCTTTGTAAGCATCGCCTTTAGAGCGAATGGCTTGTTCTTCCGTCATCGGAATTCCGGTTACTTTAAATAATAAAAATAACATCGAAAGTGGACAAATAATACTAATCCAGCCATAAGGCGAACTTAGTGCGAACACAAAATAACTCACCCAAATCATCCATTCAAAAAAATAATTTGGATGGCGCGAATAATTCCACAAACCTTTGTCGCACACTTTATTTTTATTGTCCGAATTTTTCTTGAAGAGTTGTAATTGTCTGTCGGCAACACTTTCTCCGATTATTGAAATCAGCCAAAGTGCAAATCCGATGTATTCCAGTAAATTTATTTTTGGATCGGGATTGATGCAAATCAATAAAAACGGAATTGATAATATGACATTGGAAAGTGCTTGCGTTTGGAAGAAAAGTAGAAATCGAAAATTCACGTTTGGTGCCCAATCTTGTCGCAGTTGTTTGTAACGTCCATCTTCGGTGTGCAAATGACTGAAAATACGTACTAACAAATACGTTCCGAGTCGTGCGCCCCAAATAATAACCATTGTTGCAATGAGCATTTTACGTTGCTCAAAACCGTTTCCAAGAAAATAATAAATGAGAACTATTATCGGAAAATTGTACGACCAAAAAATATCAACAATTCCTGCATTTTTAATTTTTATTTGGATCAGCCAAACTAAAAATAGTACAAAACAAACAGCAATTAATGCTTCGCCTGCCATTTTTAAAACAAGATGGTTCATTTATCTGATTTTATATTTTCAGGTAAAAATAAGATTTTTTATGAAGAAAGGAAGAAGCTTAAAAAGCTTGTAAAATCAATGATCGGTTTTTCTGATTTTAATAATTCTGAAAAATCCCAACAACTTTATAATTGGATAGGAAGGATCAAATTCGAACCATTTTTTTGCGAAATTTAAGCTGTTAGGGCTTTTGTGATGGTTATTTTGGAAAAGCTCGCCAAACATTAAAAAATCCCAAGGCAATGTATTTTTTGAATGATCTTCATTGTCAAAATTACTGTAACCATATTTATGTCCGCACCAATTTACAACAGCACCGTGAACAGGTCCCATTAAATAATGAATTGGCAACAATAAAAACATCCACCAATGTGTAGCAAAATGAATGTAAAACAAGGTATATAAAACGCCAAAACTAATGCGTGTTACCCACATATCCGAAATTCTATCAATAAGCGGCCATTCAGGATAATTGCCTTGAAAAGCTTTTTCAGGTTCGGTTTTATGAGTTACATAGTTAAAATAAATTGTTTTTGTTTCCCACATCATTTTAAAAACATCTTTAAAAAAATGAGGCGAATGTGGATCTTTTTCAGTGTCGCTGTATGCGTGATGCATTCGGTGCATAATTGCATAAGCACGCGGATTTAGAAAAGAAGAACCTTGTGTAATAAAGGTCATGAAATAAAAAAAACGTTCCCAACCTTTATTAGTGGTAAACATTTTATGTGAAGCATAGCGATGCAAAAAAAATGTTTGAAAAAACAAAGATAAAAACCAATGCGCCAGAAAAAATATCAAAATTGCCATAATCGTTCCCTTCTATATATGAGTTTTTTGAGGTTGCAAAGATACGACATAACTTTGAAATATTTCAATAATTTAGCCCTATTCAGGAATATATTCGTTGAATATTTGTTTTTTTAATAGAAAAAATATTTTTTAGAAAATCAAATGAATTTTAAAACTTTTTTCCACTCCAAAGACGATAAGTTTCTTTTTGAGAATCGGTAGCTTCGTTAATTTTTTCAACTTGATAAACGGGATAATATTCGGTTCCGCTTTTTGCTTGTAATGCAATTGATTTTTGAAACTCATTACTATTTATCGTTAATATTATTTTTTCTTTTTGGAAGAGCAAACACCATTCGTTAAAATCATCTTTAAGTTGAATTCCATTGATAGAAATGATTTCATCATTTACTGCCAATCCTGCTAAATCAGCAATAGAATTGGGTGCAACAGCAGTTACTTTACAAGTAGAATTATGTTCGTGAATTTTAAAACCATAATGTCTTTCTGTGTATTTTTTAGATGGCGAAATGTTTATTTGCAAACCAATATAAAACAGTGTTTCATTTAAAAAGGGTTCAAATGATTTTGTTCCCCAAACGCAATTTGTAAAGAGTTCTTCAAAAGAACATCCTGCCGTTTTTTCTAAAATGTTTTTATAATCTGTTTCAGAATAGCCGATTTGTTTTTTACCGAAATCATTATATAAAAATCGCATCGCAGTATCCAAACAGTTTTTATTTTTCGTATTTTTTCGAATCAAAATATCTGAAATAAAAGCGAGCAAACAACCTTCGGTATAAATGGATGTTTTTCTATCGGGAATGCCTTGATTGTATCCATCTAACCAAGTGTCGAAAGATGAATCGGCAACGCTCATATTAAATCTTCCGTAGTTATCAAAATGCTTTTGAAGTTGTCCGCTAAAGGATTTAAAATAATCTGTTTCCGTAAAAATACCTGAACGGAAAAGCATATAATCTCCGTAATAAGTTGTGTTTCCTTCGCAAACATATCCTAAACGAGAATAATTTTCTTTGGTATAATCGTAGGGCATCATTTCAATTGGACGAATGGTTTTGATGTTCCAACTGTGAAATAATTCGTGTGAACTGACTCCCAGAAATTCATTAAAAAACGATTCATCTTGCATCATTTTGTAAGCTGGTCCGATAGCAATAACGGTTGATTTTAAATGTTCCACTCCGTGATGAATTTTTATCGGCAAAAGTTGAAATAAAAAATGATATTCTGTAACCGGACAACCTTGCATCGTTAAAAATTGCTCGTTTATAAAAATAAAAAAATCATTTATTATTTTAGGCATATTTAGTTTGCATTCGCCTTGAAACCATAAATTAAATTCAACGCCATCTAAAATAAATTGCGAATGTTTTAAGCTATTGCTGGCTATTAGCGGACTGTCTGCTAATTCGTTAAAATTTTCTGCACTTAAACTGTTTTTTTCTTCGTGATTAAGTGAGGTAGCAATTTTATAATCGTTCGGAATTTTTAATTCAATAATACATTTTTCATTCATACGTTCTGGGACGTATAAAAAACAATTTACCGGATTAATATAAAGCTGTTTTTCATCTAAATAAGTAGAACCAGCGTTCAGTTCGGTACTGTAATAATTGTATCGAATAACAACTGTTTCGATTTTTGTTGTTTCAATATGCCAACTATCTTTTGTTATTTTTTTCGATTTTAATTCATTCCCTTTATTATCAAAAGCTGCCCATTTCTGAATATTTTTGGCAAAGTTGCTTAACTCGTAACGACCTGGACGCCAAGCGGGAAGTTGGACAGTTAAGGTGTTTGCTTTTATAGAATCAATCGTCATTTCAATATCAATAAAATGACGATGCGCTTGTGTGTAAGAAATAGTGTATTTCATCAATGAATTTTTAAAGAGGAATCAAAAGTAAAAAAATAATTTTCTCCGCAAGGAGTCCTTTTGAGAAAATAAATAGAATTAAAATGGAAATATTTTTTTTTTGAAAGAAAATTCAAACGGTTTTCAATTAGCCACCGCCACCTCTTTTAGGATCTACAAATAATTTATCATTTCTTGTTTTCGGATTTTTTGCATCAATTTCTTTTACATAATACCAAATTCCCTTTTTAAATTTAATGCCATCCACACGAAAAGAGGGCGCGTAAAATTGATATTGTCCTTCCATTCCTTCTTGATAAGGAGCCAAATAATCGAACAAAATCATTCCTGATTTTTCATCATATTTTAACGACATAGTAGCGTTAGCGGAATAAATGAAAATCATTCGCTTTGGATAGCGATTTTCAATTTTAAAGATAGCTGAACCAAAAGTCGGTTTTCCTTTTTTGTTAAAAGTAACTACATCAATAATCTTTTTTGTGATGATATTGCTATAACCTTGCCACGCAAGCAATGTGTAATAAGTTTTATGTTTGTATTTTTCAGGTACAATTTTGTAATAAAGCATTCCAAACCATTTATCGGGAGCGCACGAAGCAATGTGTACATCTCTTATTTCGGACGTTTTATCTTCGAGCGGATAGATTACATATTTTTTTGCGCGTTTGTTATAAGATTGTATGTATCCAAAATATTTTTGAGTTCCGTCATTCATTGGAACATTCCAATTTAATAGCCGAAATTGTTTATCAGAAGATTTGAGTCGCGAAATAGTTGTCAATGAATCAAACTCAAAATCAAACGAATGATTTACTTTTAATGCTTCGCCTAAGATGCGATTAAAATTTTCGTTCGCAGCCAATTTTTTAGCATCGTCATGACCTTGAAAAAATTGAAATTGCAATACTTTTAAAGAATCCTGAAACTGCTGTAAACTATCAACTTCAGCAGTATTTTGGGCTTTCAGCAGATTTCCAGAAATGAGTAGAAAAAATAAAAAAAGTATGCGTTTCATAAATAAAATATCGGTCAAAGTTACGCTAAAACGTTGCAAATTATTTTTTAGTACAAAAAAAAGCCACTCAAGTGAATGGCTTTTCTCAAAAATATTTTTTTGAAATTAAAGATGTAAAGATTGCTTTTTTTGTAAAAGTTCTTCTTTACTTTCTTTGTTTTCATCATCCGGAATACAGCAATCCACAGGACAAACAGCCGCACATTGAGGCTCGTCATGAAAGCCAACACATTCGGTACATTTATCCGTAACAATGTAATATACATCCATTGTTTTAGCTGTTTGTGGCGCATCAGCAGTTACATTTAGTCCACTTTTTCCAGTAAAA
>DATLTG010000427.1:0-6616 GCA_035533735.1 Bacteroidia bacterium | reverse complement strand
TTATTCATATTAGCAAGTAAAACACGAATGCTCATTTTTTCAAGTGCTTTATAATGGGAAGAAATTTCGGTAGTTTTCATGGTTTGGATGTAAATTTTTAGCGCATTTTTTTTAAAAGTCAATCCTTCTTTTTTAAACAATAATTTGTAAAATTAGTAAGCCAACCAAAAACCATAAATTCATCTAATTTAGTTGCTTTATAAAGCTGTTGTTGTATTTCCTTGTTTATTATTTTCCATTTTTCTTTTGAAAAATTATTTTTTAATCCCGAAATTACATCTTTGTAAAAGAAGTAAGCATTCAAATCCTGTAACGCATTTTTAACTTTTTCATCGTTCACTATTTTTTCTGCTTCTTTATATTTTCCTTTCAACAAAAAGAATTCTGCTTTTATCAACATCGTTTGCGCCAAAGACATACGCGTATTATCTTCCGCTTTTTTAATATACTCGCTCAGTTGTTTCAACAAATAATCAGCATCTAAATTAAATGTTTGCGGATAAGAACTTACGAAAACAAAAGATTTTAGCACATTTGGAAACAATCGTTTTTCGGTTTGTTTATTTTCTTTCAAAAAAGTAGTATATAAATCGCAGGTTTCGAGTGCCTCTTTGTAACGAGAAGTAAAACATTGTGTGAGAAAATAATTATAATAAAGTGTTTCAGTGTTATATATTTTGAAGGTAGAATCTTTGCTTTTTACTAAATCCATCATTTTTTTCATTGCCGTATTCGCTTCTTCAAATTCCACTTTACTCATCTGAAACAAAGCGGTGATTTGATAAAAATGAAAATGAATGTGTTTCTCGTAATTCGCCTTGTAAGCCATCAACGGAATAAGCGGATTGCCGGAATATAATTTTTTAAACGCACTTAAATGCCGACTTAAAATTTGCATATTTTCTAAATACGTTTGCGAACTCAATTTATAGTACAACGAAAGATGATGATAACACATCGCAAAACGTGGATATGTTTTATTTTTCAGAGCAAATTCATTGATTGATTTTAACACCTCTTTTATTTTATTTTTTTGCGTAAAAAACACATCATAAAGCTTTCGAGCTAACATATTTACTCGATTCATATCGTGCTGCAAATCAATAGCAAGTCGCATTTCAACGTAAAGCGTTTTATTTTTATCGATGTTATTAAAAGTTTGGTTGCAAAAAATCAGGTTATCTATAATGCTCGGCAATAATTCAAAAATATTTTTTTCCCAACACTTGTTTTTTAGCTCTGTCAATTCTTTATGTGCTTGTTTTTTGTCACCTTCCGCAATCAAAAACTTACAATGATTCAGCATTTGCTCTTCAGCAGCTAAAACATTTTGTGTTTTTTCTATCGATACTTCTTGCAATTCGTTTTGCAATTTTTTCCGAAGTTTAAAATATCTGTTTTCTAAAACACTGTACGTTTGGGCATTTTTCTCCTTTTTATAAATAAATTCAACCGCTGCCGCTGATTTAAAATTTGGATTTTTACATACTTCAATATAATCAACAAGGCTTAATAAAACTGGGGAATTTTTAAACTTATGTTTGATTTTAGACCGTTCTATTTCGTCTAAACGATGATATAAATCATGCAAATGTTTGTTCATCTTTTTCTTATTCGATTCACAAAGTTAGAAAGATTTTGAGTTAAAGAATCGTTTTTCGTTTTTTTATGAGTTCATAATTCACAACACTGATTTCCTTTAATAAAAGGGATTTTCGTCTATTTTATTAATTACAATTCTGTGTAATCAATGTAATTTAAGGTAATATAAATTTACGTTGGAAATTTCTGGCTCTACATTTGTAAAAGGCAAGTTTGTAAAAAAACTTAATTTTATCAAAAACATAAAAACAAAAACTATGAAAACTATAATTTATTCCAGCATCCTTTTTTTATCGCTCGCCATAAGTGCGAAAGCGCAAACATCTAATTTAGTTGTGTTTGATCAACAAGGAGAAAAATTTTCAGTAATAGTAAACGGTGTTAATCAAAGTAGTACACCAAGTACTAATGTAAAAGTAACAGGTTTAAGCGCGCCTGCAGGTTATAAAATAACTGTCATTTTTCAAGATACTTCCATTGCAGCTTTAAATAAAAACATCTATTTGCAAAATCCGGGAACAGAAGTTACAGCAAGTGTTATCGTCAAAAAAAATGGCGAGCACGCACTGCGATATGTTTCTGAAACACCTATTGCACAGGCAACTGCGGCAGCTCCTGTTGATCAAAGCACAACTGCTTATTCTACTACAGCAGTAGCTCCTGTACCGCAAAGTACCACTACAACAGTTACACAGCAGACAACTACTGTTCCCAGTGGAACAAGTACCGTATCTGTAAATGTTGGAGGAATGGGTGTTAATATGACGGGAATGGCAACACAAGCTACTGTTACCACAACCACTACAACAACCAGTTCAGGAACACAAGATGTATCAAATACTGAAGGAGAAGCCGCTCCAGTGCCACAACCTGTTTATGTGGATGGCTACAACGGACCTGTTGGTTGTCCAAGACCAATGTCAAGAGAGGATTTTGAAAGTGCAAAAAACACCATTGCTGCTAAAACTTTTGAGGACACAAAATTAAGTATAGCCAAACAAATAACTTCGTCAAACTGCTTGTTATCTTCGCAAGTAAGAGCCATCATGAAACTGTTTACTTATGAAAATTCGAAATTGGATTTTGCCAAATATGCGTATGCACACACTTACGATAAAGGAAATTATTTTAAAGTAAATGATGCTTTTCAATTCGACTCTTCCAGTGAAGAATTAAACAACTACGTTGCTACACAAAAATAATTTTTGATACGTTTGTAAACGACTCGAATATCAGTAATTGTATAATTCTAACAACTGATTTTCGAGTCGTTTTTTGGCTAAAAAGTCTGATTCTAAATCTACCGACATCGGAACAGGTGTATCTAAACTGGCGCAACGCATTACAGGTGCATCTAAATTTTCAAAACATTTTTCTGAAATCATAGAAGCAATCTCTGCTCCTATTCCACCTGTAAACGTATCTTCGTGTAAAACGAGTGCTTTTCCGGTTTTCATAACCGAATCAATAATCGCTTGTTTATCGTAAGGCAATAAAGTTCTTAAATCAATTAAATCTGTTGAAATTTCAGGATGTGCATTTAAAACTTCCAATGCCCAATGAACGCCCATTCCGTAAGTAATTATAGTAAGCTGCGTTCCTGATTTCAGCAATTTTGCTTTCCCGATTTCAATCGTATAATAATCGTCTGGAATATTTTCTGAAATACTTCTATAAAGTGCTTTGTGTTCAAAAAACATAATCGGATTTTTATCTTCAAAAGCAGCTAACAATAAGCCTTTTGCATCAGATGGAAATGCGGGATAAACAATTTTTAATCCAGGTGTATGAAAAAACCAAGCTTCGTTGGATTGCGAATGAAACGGTCCAGCTGCTACTCCTGCACCTGTTGGCATCCGAACAACTACATCAGCATTTTCGCCCCAACGGTAATGCGATTTTGCCAAATTATTTATAATTTGATTGAAACCGCAAGTAACAAAATCGGCAAACTGCATTTCTACCATCGCTTTAAAACCGTTGATAGACAAGCCAAAACCTGAACCAATAATAGCAGATTCACATAAAGGTGTATTGCGAACACGCTCTTTTCCGAACTCCCCAACAAAACCTTCCGTAATTTTAAAAACACCTCCATATTCCGCAATATCCTGTCCCATTAAAATCAATTCAGGATGTTTTTTCATCGCTTGACGTAAACCATCAGAAATAGCATCAATCATACGTTTGTCTGATTTTTTTTCAGATTTTGGTTCCACAACAATATTAGAAAATGGTGCATATACATCGTTCAGTTCGCGCTGAGCATCCGGTTTAACAAAATCTTCAGCAAAAGCTATTTCCAAACCGTTATCTATTTCGCGCTTAATTTCTGTACGATATTCTTGAATTATGCTTTCATTCAACAAACCTTCTTCCAACAAATAATTTTCATAATTAATTAGTGGATCTTTCTTTCCCCATTCTTCCAATAATTCTTTTGGAACATATTTTGTTCCTGATGCTTCTTCGTGTCCGCGCATCCTAAAAGTCATACATTCCAACAAAACAGGATGCGGATTTTTACGAATAGATTCAGCAATTTTTAATACAGTATCATAAACTTCCAACACATTATTTCCGTCCACCTGAACGCCTTCCATGCCGTAACCAATAGCTTTATCAATAAATTGTTTGCACCTAAATTGTTCGTTTGAAGGTGTAGATAAACCATAACCATTGTTTTCAATAATAAAAATAACCGGCAAATTCCAAACAGCAGCAACGTTTAGAGATTCATGAAAATCACCTTCACTTGCTCCGCCATCACCTGAATAAACTACTGTTACTTTATTATTTTTTTTCAAAAGATTTCCCAACGCAATGCCATCTGCAATGCCTAATTGCGGACCGAGATGCGAAATCATTCCGATAATTTTATATTCTTGTGTGCCGAAGTGAAAAGAACGATCTCTTCCTTTGCTAAAGCCACTTTCCTTGCCTTGAAACTGAGCAAAAAGTCGGTTTAACGGAATTTCACGACAAGTAAAAACACCCAAATTTCGGTGCATCGGTAAAATATATTCTTCTTTATCCAAAGCCATTGTGCTTCCAACCGAAATGGCTTCTTGTCCGATTCCTGAAAACCATTTCGAAATTTTTCCTTGACGAAGTAATAACAACATTTTTTCTTCAATCATTCGCGGCTTTAACAAGCCTTTATAAAGCGAAAGCAAAGTAATGTCTTTGTATTTTTTTCGGTTAAACCGAATTTCTGTCTGCGCTGTAATCATAAAAAATATTTTTATTGGCATACAAATTTATACAAAATAGCAGGAAATCATTGTATCATTAAAAAGTCAAATTATTATTTTACTTTTGTAGAATACTTTTTGAAACTCCACAAAATGAAACATACCAACAAAATAAAAACAATTGTTTTTGCTGCAATTGTTTTTTCGTGCCTGAAAAATGCAAATGCACAATCGTATAATATTAACACTTTTGCCGGAAATGGCGATACTATCTTAGGCGACGGGAGTGCAGCTACGGCGGCGGATCTATCCACCCCTACCGGAGTAGCAATAGATGCTGCCGGAAATGTATATATTGCAGATTATCATAATCAGCGTATCCGTAAAGTAAGTCCGTCGGGAATTATCTCAACCTTTGCCGGAAATGGCATTCAAGGCTATTCTGGTGACGGAAGTGCTGCAACGGCAGCGGAGCTGAGTTATCCTAACGGAGTGGCAATAGATGCTGCCGGTAATCTGTACATTGCAGATCGGAGTAATAATCGCATCCGTAAAGTGAACACGAGTGGAATTATTTCAACCTTTGCCGGAAATGGGGCTGCTGGCTATTCTGGCGACGGAAGTTCAGCTACGGTAGCGGAGTTAAATAATCCTTATGGCGTAGCCACAGATGCTGCCGGAAATGTATATATTGCAGATTATTTTAATAATTGTATCCGTAAAGTAAACACGAGTGGAATTATTTCAACTATTGCCGGAAATGGGACTGGCGGCTATTCCGGAGACGGAAGTGCAGCTACGGTAGCGGAGTTAAATAATCCTTATGGCGTAGCCACAGATGCTGCCGGAAATGTATATATTGCAGATTATCAAAATCTGCGCATCCGTAAAGTAAACACGAGTGGAATTATTTCAACTATTGCCGGAAATGGAATTGGCAATGGCAGCAATATAGGCGACGGAGGTACTGCTACAGCGGCAGAGTTATATTATCCTACTGGCGTAACCACAGATGCTGCAGGAAATGTATATATTGCTGATGTAGCGAATCAACGTATCCGAAAAGTAAACACGAGTGGAGTCATTTCAACCATTGCCGGAAATGGAACTGCCGGCTATTCCGGAGATGGAAGTTCAGCTACGGCGGCAGAGCTATATTATCCTGTTGGCGTAGCCACAGATGCTGTCGGAAATATTTACATTGCAGATGAAGATAATAATCGTATCCGTAAATTAACAGTTGCAACAGGCGTTACGGAAAATAATTTTTCAAATGAGAATGTAGCGATTTATCCCAATCCCGCAAATACAGTAATTAATTTAAGTTTTACGATACAAGGAAGTACCCAAAATGCAGTAATTAATGTGTTGGATATTGTGGGTAAATCTATTATGCAAACGGAAGTCAGCAATGGAAAAACCTTTCCCATAAATGTTAGCAGTTTGTCCGCAGGAATTTATTTTGTGAAAATTACCACAGATAAAGCCACACAAACAATTAAATTTGTGAAAACAGATAAATAAAATTGCAGATTACAAATTACAGATTGTAAGATTATAAACGTCCCGAAAAAATATTTTTTCGGGACGTTTATTTTGGTTTTATAACTTTGTCCTTCAAACTAAAAAAATGATACCATTTTCGCCACCACATATTGATCAAAAAATTATTGACGAAGTTACACTCGCGCTTAAATCAGGATGGATTACAACTGGTCCGAAAACTAAACTTTTCGAGAAAGAAATTACGCAATACTGCGGCAACAAAGCCACGTTGTGTTTAAATTCGGCTACTGCCGGAATGGAATTAATGTTGCGTT